>NZ_LSJA01000085.1 GCF_001556515.1 Caulobacter sp. CCH9-E1
TGATCCTCCCTCGTTTCAGTGGACACCCATGCTAGCTTTTCGGAGCTGGAGAGGAGTGTCTGATGAACGTGAAGCGTCGGGTCTTTCCGGAGACCTTCAAACGAGAAGCGGTTGACCGTGTCGCCAGCAGCGGCCTGTCGGCCGGTGCGGTGGCCCGGGAGTTGGGCCTGCACGAGACGGTCCTTCGACGATGGATGATGCAGTACGGGACGCAGGCGACGGGGCCGGCGCGGCGCCCCCACACGCAAGCGCCGGCCCCGTCGCCGTCTGACCTGGTCGCCGAGAACGCCCGCCTGCGCCGCGAGAACGACCACCTGCGAATGGAGCGCGACATCCTAAAAAAAGCCGCGCTCATCTTCGGAGCGGCCTCCCGATGAAGTTCGGGTTCGTCGATGAGCACCGCGGCGTCTGGCCGGTTCGGATGATGTGTCGGGTCCTGGGCCTGTCGGCCAGCGGCTACTACGCCTGGCGCCTCAGGCCCGAGAGCCGGCGGGCGGCGGCCAATCGCGCCCTGACCGAGGACATCCGCCTGATCCATGCCGAGAGCGGCGGAACCTACGGCTCGCCGCGCGTCCACGCCGTTCTACGCGGCCATGGTCGTCGTGTCGGACGCTCGCGGATCGAGCGGCTGATGCGCCGCGCCGGCCTGCGCGGCCTGGCCGCATTGCCCCGCCGCACCCGCACGACCGACAGCCGCCATGGCTATCCGATCTCGCCCAACAGGCTCGCCCGCAACTTCCAGGCGGCGGCCCCAGGTCAGGTCTGGCTCGCCGATCTCACCTATATTCCGACCGGGGAAGGCTGGCTCTACCTGGCCGGCATCCTCGACATGCACACCCGAAAGCTCGTCGGGTGGTCAATGCGCGACACCCTGCATACCCAGATCGCCTTGGAGGCCCTGAGCATGGCCATTGAGCGCCAAAAGCCCGCGCCCGGGCTCATCCACCATTCGGATCGCGGGATTCAATACGCCGCCGAGACCTACCGCGCCGCCCTGGCCCAGTCAGGGATTACCCCGTCCATGAGCCGTAAGGGCGACTGCTGGGACAACGCCCCGATGGAGAGCTTCTTCCACACCCTCAAGACCGAGCGAGTCCATCATCGGGTCTACGCCACCCGCGCCCAGGCCCGGCGCGATCTGTTCGGCTATATCGAGGGCTTCTACAATTCCCGTCGCCTGCACTCGGCTCTGGGCTATATCAGCCCCGCCGAGATGGAACGCAGAGCGGCTTAACCCCGTCCACTTTTTCGGGGGAAGATCA
>NZ_LSJA01000086.1 GCF_001556515.1 Caulobacter sp. CCH9-E1
CCCGACTGCTCGTCAGGAGTCTAGCTGATCCGTCGCGTTTTCACACAGCCTCGACTCATTGCCGCTCACTAGGAGGTGGAGGCTCAGATCGCGGCAGCGCTCGTTCTCCTCTCCTCGTGAAACTGACACGTGCGATCAAGGCCCCCTGCGGGCGATGGAGCTAAGGTGTCACCTCCAGCGTAAGGCTGTAGAGGTGCGTCCTGGCGTCGGTCGTGTCGCCCAAAAGCCAAGAGCGCTGCGCTTCCAGGACGTAGATTCCCGGGCCGTCGAAGGCGACGTGTCCGCGGCCTTGGACGTCGGTCTTGCCGTTGCGAACAAAGGTCGTGGCGGCGTAGGCGTCGTTGGCCCGGAACACGACGAAGGTCGCGTCCGGCATGGGCTTGCCGTCGAACAGCAGGTCGAACTCGAAGCCCTTGTTGACGAAGACGCTGGTGGGCGCGGTCCTTGGCGCGACCTCCAGGCCCTTGCCAGATGCGGGCGGGATCATCGCTGAAGGCGCGCCCTTGGTCACATAGGTTTCGGACCGGACGATGGTGGCCACGGGCACGATCCGCGCATCGGCCGGCAGCGTGGCGCGATCGACGAACGGCGGCCGGACTGGGCCGTCGGTCGCGTCCTTGACCGGTCGCCACGTGTCCCCCACCTTGCCCAACATCAGTGTGCGCACGTTCCGGTCGCCCGTCGAAATGCGGTAGGTTCCCGCCCCCCAGAGCGTGGCTTCGAAGACCCCGAAGTCGCGCAAGGTCAGGCCCTTGCCCGCTACCGTCTTGCCCGCGCCATCGGTGACCAGGAAGTCATCGCCCTTGATCGGGAATTCCGGGACGAAGAACCGGCCGTTGGTCAGGGCCGTCATCACCGTCACATGGTCGCCATCCGGTTCGAATGTGGCGGGCTGCAGATAGGGCGTATGGGCCGCGGCCGGAAAGGCCAGAACGGCGGCGAGCGCCAAGCTCGCGATGAAGACGGCGGATTTCATGGGCGATCCTCGGCGGCCAGGCTCAGGGCCAGGGGAAGGGACGTTGTCAGGGCGCCGCCGTGGGACTGGCCAGGCAGCACCGTGACGTCGACGATCAGGCGGGGCGTCGCCGCCAGGCGCTCGCCCAGGGCGCGGACGCGGGCCACGGAAGCGGCGAAGTCCTCCGGGGAGGGCGGCGCGACGCCGGTTCGGCGCGCTTCGCGGTCGCCGACCATCAGAGCGACGCGGGCGGGATGGCGCGGCGAGCGGAACGGCGCGGCGACGATCGCGCCATCGCGCCACCACAGCGAGGGACTGACCGGGACATAGGCTCGGAAGGCTTCCGGGGCCTCCCGCAAGGTGTCCAGCACGAAGAGCGCGCCGTACGAGTGTCCCCAGATCGCCGTCCTCTCGGGATTGAGGCGACCGAGCTGTTCAAGGCGCGGTCGAATATTTCCCTGCAGCAGTTGGCGAAACGCGGTCGATCCCCCTTCGGGACGCCCCGGCGTTTCGGGCGGGCCTGGCAAGGATGGCGTGTAGTCGAATGTCCGCGCCAGGTTGTCGAACCGTTGCTCGGTCTCGTAGCCGATGGCGATCAACGCCAGATCCGGAACGCTCGCCAGATCCGCGGGCGTCAGGATCGTGAAAGCGGCGTTGCCATCCAGCAGGTAGAGCGCGGGCCAGCCCCGCCGGGGCGGCCTCCCTCTGGGCGTGGCCATGTCGATCCTATAGCGGCGCTGTCCGTCGGCTGAGCGGAAGGCGTGGCGGGTGATGTGGTGCGTCGCGGCGCCAGTTTCGAACAGGCCGGGGCCGGCGGGACCCGTTCCGGGCTGGGCGAGCGCCGGCGCGGCGGGCAGGCTGGCCATCAGGGCCAGCGCATGGCGTCGGGTGATCATCGCGCGTCTCCAAGCAGATGGATCAATCCGTCGGAGAGCGTTCCGCGCCAGGCTAGGTCGTCGTGACCGCCGGCGAACTCGGCCTGCCGGACATCATAGCCCTTGGCCCGGAGGACGTCGGCCAGCTTGCGAGTGGTCGAAAGGATGCTCTCCGAGCCGCCGGTCGACTCCAGCAGGCCGGCGTCGAGATAGAAGCGCACGGGCTCGCGGTCTCGCGCCTGGACCTGCCGCGCCACCCAACCAGCGGCGTCTGGCGAGCTCTTGCCATCGTTGGGTTCCCACCAGAAGGAGCCGGACTGGCTGAGCGCCGCGCCGAACCGTTCGGGATGGCGCAGGGCCGCGCAGACGCTGATCAGCCCCCCGAAGCTGGAGCCCGCCAGCACCGTCTTGCTCGGATCATCGGAGACCGGCGCCCTTGCGCGGATCCACGGCAACAGTTCGTTGGCCAGCATGTCGGCGAAGGCTGGGTTGCAGGCCAGTTCGACCCCTCGCGACTCCCGCGTGGGATTGGCCACGAACACCGCCGTCACCGGTGGGATGGCGCCGGCCGCGATCAGATTGTCCAGGATCGTCGGCGTCGGGATCGAGGACAGGTAGCGATCGGCGTCGAAGACAATGACCAGCGGCGTGGCCTTGGCCGCGTTGGGCGGCGAATAGATTGTCACGTCGCGCCGGTTGCCCAGGGTCTTGCTCTCGAACACGCTGGTCGCCAGCCGCCCCTTGGCGACCGCGTGTGGCACAACCCAAGGTTGAGGAAGCGCACCGGGAAGCTCGACGACCGAGGACGTCTCCCAGCGATGCGGGTTCAGCGGATCGGGCGCGAGCGCCGCGACCAGTCCCGCGCGGTAGGCGGCGCGATCACCAGGCGCGCCGCGCTTGGGATCCGCCGCGAGCTGGTAGGACAGTCGCGTTCCGGCCGGCAGACGCACGGTTTTGAACCAGACGTCGCCGCCGGCCAGCCGCTGGAGATGGTTCTCGCGGCGGTCCGCTGTCCACACTGGCCAACTCAGCTCGACCTCCCGATTGGCCTCGCCGCGCCAGAGGAAGGTGACCAGCGCCGAGCCGTCAGGCCCGGACTCGACCAGAGGCGCGCCCCTGACCTTCACGCCAGCCCAGAACTCCGCCGCGGCGCCGGGAGCCGACAGGGTTTGGCGCAAGGCCTCGAGTCGCGGGCTCTCCAGCGGCGCCGCCAGGGCGCCCGTCGTCAGGGCGCCCATCGCCAGGCCAGCAAGGATTGACGAAGAGGGCGAGGTCATCAGAACCGTCGCGTGACGGCGGCGAAGAAGCGGCGCCCCTCCTCGTTGTACTCGTCGGAGGTCTCGCGCTTGATCGCCTTGTCCGCGCTGTTGAGCACGCCGAACCGCACCGTGGTGGCGGCGTCCAGAGCATAGGCCGCGCCCACATCGACCGTGCCATAGCCCTCGCGCTTCACGTTATAGGCGGCGTTTGTGTAGACGGCCAGGAACTGCTCGCCGACGTAGTTCCAGGTGGCGAACAGCGACCAGGCCTTGGTCGGACGCACGTTGACCGTGGCGTTGGCCGAGTGCTTGGGCTGATAGATCATCGCCAATTCGACCGGGTTGCTCCGGTTCTTGCTGTCGAGGTAGGTGTAGTTGGCGGTCAGATCGATCTTGTCGCTGAGTTGGAAACGGGCGTTCGTTTCCACACCCTGAGATCGGACCTTGGCGATGTTCTGGTAGCGGAAGATCGGCCGGCCATCAGGCAGGAAGCCCACGAAGTTGGAATAGGTCGGAGCCAGCGTCACGTCGCGCGTGCGGCTGGAGATGTCGATCATGTTCTTAAGATCGTTTCGGAACACGGTCACGCCGGCGCTGAAGCGGTCGTACTCGGCCCGAACGCCCAGCTCCTTGCTATTCGCCGTCTCGGGTTTCAGCTCGGTGGAGCCGATGATGTAGCAGCCGGTTGTCGCGCTGCCGCAAGACACCGAGCCCCAGTTAGGGCTGTTCTGCAGCAGGGTCGGGGCCCGGAAAGCCTTGGCCGCGCCGGCCTTGAACGTGATGTTGGGCGTGGCGTGGAAGACGAGGTAGGCGCGTGGACTGTGATGGCCGCCGAAGTTCTCGTGATCGTCGTAGCGGTCTCCGACGGTCAGGCGCAGGGCTTGCGTGAGCTTGATCTCGTCCTCGACGAAGAGCGCGCGCTGATCCACCTGGGTGGTGGTGTTTTGGCCGTAGCTGGCGGTGCCCGGCAGGCCCTTCAGGTTGGCCGGGTCGTCGAGCTTTTGCCGGCGCCACTCGCCCCCGATGGTGATCGTTTGCCGCCCGGCCTCCCAAGGCAAGGTGACGCGGCCGTCGACCGCGGCGTTCGTGGCCTTGTTGGGGTTCTTTTGGCCGCTGACGTTACCGACCTCGTTCTTGATCTGGTCGCCGAACGCGCGGATTTGAGTCTGACCAAAGTCATAGTCGCCCTTGTGGGTCAGCGACCAGTCAAGACGCTCCATCGGGAAGGCGTCGTGGGTCAGCCGGTTCCCGCCCGTGTTGACGAGCACTGTGTTGAGCGAGTTGGGCGTCCAGGCCAGCGTGCCATCGACATAGGCCTCGTGCTTGTCGCGAATTCCCGACAGCGGCGCGCCACCGCTCGAGGTCTTGGGATTGACGCTGTTCTGATCGCTAAGGCGCCGGTTGTAGCCGCCGTAGACCTTCAGCCCCAGAATGTCACCGACCAGAGGGCCGCTCGCGAAGAAGCCGGCCTTGTAGGCGTCGCCGGCGTCGCGATTTTCCTGAGCGACATAGTCGACGCTGGCGGAACCGCTCCAATGGTCGCCGACGGGCTTGGTGATGATGTTGACCACGCCGCCGATGGCGTCGGATCCGTAGAGCGAGGACATGGGACCGCGGACCACCTCGACCCGCGAAATGGCCTCGACCGGCACCCAGCCGGCGTCGAAGTCGTTGCCGCGGAACATGGCGCTGGTCGAGTTCACGCGCTTTCCGTCAATCAGGAAGAGCGTGTAGGCGCTGCCCAGGCCTCGCAGCTGGATCGTGCGCTGATTGCCCGAACGGTTGATGGTCACGCCCTCGACCCGGTCGAGGATGTCGGTCAGATCCCGGATTGGACGGACATGTAGGTCCTCCTCTGTGACGACCGAAATGCTGGCTGGCGCGTCGGCCAGTTTCTGTTGGGTCGCGGCGGCGGTGACGACCACCTGTTCGACCTGGTTGACGTCCGTCTTGCTTTCGTCGGCGCGGGCTAGGTCGGCGGAGGCCAGCAGTGCGACGCTGGCCCCCGCCATGAGCAGCGCCCGGCTCTTGATCTCGATCATCGTCGCCCTCTCCGGCTTTCCATACAACGGCGAGGGCTCATAAGGGGTTATTTTTGCGAATGCAAATGAGTCGCATTAGATAGATGCATTGTCGGCCGAGGCTACGACCGCTCCAGAGTTCAGTAGCCGCGCCGAACTTCGCTTTCTTGGAGGCACTGAGCGGCCAGAGGTGATGTCACTTAGCGTCCAACTCTGTGGCGCTATACACCGGAATCCGCTTGTAGGCTGTCGCGCCGGAATTCGCCGAGCGTGCGGTTCTAGCGTAGAGCGGCGTGTAATGGCTGGCGCGGGCGGTAATATAATACCGCTATCGCCGGATTTGCATCGGTCGGCTGACGCTCAATCTGGCGTTCCGGCGAATGCCGTGCGCGTCTTCGCCGGGCCCTGTGGTCTGTAGGGAACTGGGTTTGCGGCGCTACGTAAAGGCGGGCTTCAAGCGGCGTCGTACTGTGGCGTCTCTCGCGCATGAGCTAGCGGAACGTCAGGTCGGCTTCCTGGACATGCTGACGCCGACTACAGCGATATGGCCGCGCGTCTCGCGCCCGACGAAGGGGCGCTGGCCTTCAACTGCAGCGTCGATAAGGACCGCGCGGGCATGGCCTCGGTCCTGATCCTGTCGGTTCTGGGGGCGCCGCGCGAGACGGTGCTGGAGGACAACGGCCTGACCCAGGCCTACGCATGCCCACGAGATCGGGTTCCAGACCAGTTGGTTCCTCCTTTCCCTGCTGAGCGAACTGGCGGCGCCGTTCGTGCTGAGAACGCAGGGCCCGTTCTTGCGAAGCCGACCCGGCGTGCTGCTGGTCGCTGTCACGTTATGGGTCGCCGCCGCGGGTTTGGCGACGCCGTATCTGGGCGCGGTCTTGAGGGCGTTCGGCTTTACGCCGCTCTTGTTGCTCGACCTGCTCAGCCTGATGGAAATCGTTCTGGCGTATGTGATCGCGACCGAGGCCGGCAGGCGGTGGTTCTTCAGCGACTTGGCGCGTCGCCGGAAGCGCGCGCACTAACGGCCTTGCGCGTCGTCGCCGAAGGCGACGACCCTGGCCTCAGCTCATGGTGTGACGAGCGTGCCGCAGGTCCGAGCCAGGAGGCCCGCGACATCGTCGAGGGATCCAATGAAGGCCTCGCGTCCGGTGGCTTGGACGAACTGGCGCGCGGCGCGAACCTTGGGGCCCATCGAGCCCTCGGCGAAAGCGCTATCGGCCAGATCGTCGGCGCGCACCTGTCTTATGGGCGCGGCGCCAGGTTCGCCCCACTCGCGATAGACCGCGTCGACGTCGGTCAGGATCATTAGACGGTCGACGTCCAGGCGTATGGCCAGCAGGGCCGCGACCAGGTCCTTGTCGATCACGGCCTCCAGGCCTCTCAAGCGGCCGGTCTGGTCCCGCGCCACCGGAACGCCGCCGCCGCCTGCGCAGATCACCAGGGTCCCGGCCGCCATCAGGCCTTCGATCACCGATTGTTCGATCACCGCGATGGGCGCGGGCGAGGCCACCACACGGCGTTGACCCGCGCCGTCGATAGCGAACGACCAGCCGCGCGCCTGGCTAAGGGCTCGCGCCTGGTCGGGCGTATAGACCGGTCCGATCGGCTTGGTGGGATGCTGAAAGGCCGAGTCGTCGGCATCGACCAAGGTCTGGGTGAGCAAGGCTGCGACAGGTCGCTCCGGGCGGGCGTTGCGAAGCTCCTGGGCCAGAATGTATCCGATCATGCCTTGCGTCTCCGCGCCCAGCATGTCGAGCGGATAGGCCGGCGCGGCCGTATAGGCTTCCGCCTGCAGAGCCAGAAGCCCGACCTGCGGACCATTGCCGTGGACAAGCAAGGTCTGGACGTCGTCGCAGGCCATCGTGAGGCCGACGATGGCTCGCGCCACATTGCGCCGCTGGTTGGCGGCCGAGGCAAGCTCGCCACGCCTCAGCAGAGCGTTGCCACCTAGGGCGACGACCTGGCGCATCAGCCGCCCCTTGCGGCCGCCGATGGCTCCCGTCCCAAGGGTTCCTGCTGGGTGATGCAGTGGATATTGCCGCCGCCCAACAGGATCTCGCGGGCCGGCACGGCCAGGATCCTCCGATCCGGAAAGAGCCTGGCCAGGCTCGCCTGGGCCGGCGCGTCCATCGGATCTTCGAAAGCGGGCATGACCACCACGCCGTTGCCGATATAAAAGTTGACGTAGGAGGCGGCCATGCGGTCGCCGGGCTCACGGGGCAGGGTGCCGGGGACCTTGTCGACGCCTGCGGCCTCCGCAGCGGTGATCAGCACCGGGGCCGGTTGATGCAGCTTGTGGACGCGCAGGGGGCGACCGCGGGCATCGCGCGCGGTCGCCAGACGCTCAAGGGCGGCCGTTGAACGGGCATATTGCGGATCGTTCTGGTCGTCGGTCCAGGTCAGCACGACTTCGCCGGGGGAGACGAACCGACAGAAATTGTCGACGTGGCCGTCGGTCTCATCAAGATAGACCCCCTGATCGAGCCAGATCACCGTGTCTACGCCCAGATAGTCGCGCAAGCGCTGTTCGATCTCGTCCTGGCGAAGGTCCGGGTTGCGATTG
The DNA here is from genome assembly GCF_001556515.1 of Caulobacter sp. CCH9-E1. GTDB lineage: Bacteria > Pseudomonadota > Alphaproteobacteria > Caulobacterales > Caulobacteraceae > Caulobacter. The sequence continues at coordinate 7,677 of NZ_LSJA01000086.1, forward strand.
GGATTGAGCAGGCATTCCTTTGTCGTCAGCACCGTCCCCTGGCCGTCGACGTCGATGGAGCCGCCCTCCAGGACGAAGTCTGGTCCGTAGCGATCGTCGCCCTCGAGCTCGACGACCTTCTCGCCGACCAGATCGTCCTGGTCCCATGGGAAATACAGGCCGCCGATCAAACCGCCCCAGGCGTTGAACTTCCAGTCGACGCCCCGGACGCGCCCGGCTCCGTCGATCACGAAGGTCGGCCCACAGTCGCGGATCCAGCTGTCGTTGCTGGTCATTTCCACCACCCGCACCGCCGGATCGAGCATCTCGCGGGCGATGACATATTGGGCCGGCGAGGCGCAGACGGTGACCGGCTCGCCCTGCGCGATCGCGGCGGCCACCGCAGCGAAGGCGTGCTGGGCGGGTTTGGCGCCGCCGCGCCAGTTGTCCGAGCGTTCGGGCCATAGCATCCAGCAGCCGGCGTGGGGCTCCCATTCGGCGGGCATATGGAAACCGTCGGCGCGGGGCGTAGTGGTCAGCAGGCGGCTCATGAAATCACCCAGCGGGAAGGCGCGGTCATTGCGGACGGACGGGGTTGGCGGGCGGCTCGTCGGGGGGCGAGGCGGCGGCGCGACGATTGGCCTTCATCGCCCCGATCACCAGCTCGCCGATCACCAGGGTGACGACCACGCCGCCCAGAATCGGACCGGTTTTGCTCCAGTCGACCGCCGCGCCGGGGACCCACAGGAAGAGGACGATCGCCTGGAGAATGAACAGGGTGCAGAGCCCAGCCAGGATCGCCGCGCCCAAGCGACCGCCGGGAACGCGATAGGGGCGGGGCGTGGCCGGATCCTTGCGGCGCAGGGTCAGAAAGGCGGGGAACAGGGCCAGATAGGGAAGCAGGAAGATCACCGAGCTGAAGGCGAACAGCGACCAGAACAGATCCTCGGCGCTGCGGGCCAGGACGCCGTAGGCGATGATCACCGCGGTCGAGACCAAGCCGGTGAGCAGATAGGCCCCGATCGGAGTCTGGTTGGACTGGCGTTGCCAGCCGAAAATCTTGGGCAACTCGCCGTCCGCCGCCGCAGCCTGGGCGGTGCGGTTGGCGCCCATCGACCAGGTCACCAGATTGGCCAGGATGGTGAACACCGCGGCCGCCCCGAGCACGCTGACGATCAGGTCCAGGCCCGGCGCGCCGGCGAGCAGCGAACGCAGGGTGTCCAGCAGCCCCTTGATCAGCCCTATGTCGTTGATGGGCAGGGCGACCAGAATGCCGAAGGTGGCTAGCAGATAGAAGGCCGAAATCAGCAGGCCCGCGGTGATGACTGCGATGGGCACGTCGCGCCCCGGATTGCGCATCTCCTCGCCTGCGCCCGACACCAGTTCAAAGCCCATGAAGTTGTAGACGATGACCGGGAGGAACCCCAGGCCGGCTCCCCATTGCGGAGTCAGGGCGTGTAGCGATAGGTCGTTGGCCGCGCCACGGGTCACCAGAACATAGATCCCCGCGCCGCCGATCAGCAGCATGATGCCCGCCTTGATGAAGGCCCCGAGATTGGGCACCCACTTGGCGGTCGCGAGGCTCGTGATCCCGATCAGGACCGTCAGCCAGGTCGCGCCGACGCCGATCAGGATCTTGCTCCACAGACCCATCTCCACGCCGGTGATCTGTGCCACCAGCCCTGCCAGGAGGATGTAGCCGGACGGCATCCACAGGGCGACATTGACCCAGTAGTACCAAGTTGTCCGCGCCGCCCAGCGATCGCCGAAGGCGCGCCGGATCCAGGTCTGGATGCCGCCTTCGCCAGGATAGGCCGCGCCCAGTTCGGCGGTGATCAGCCCGTACGGGATGAAAAACAGCCCAAAGGTGATCACCCACCAAGTGAGGGCCGAGGCCCCGATGGCCGCCGAGGCGGCCAGGGTGTCGATGACCAGGATGGCGCAGACGGTGAACAGCGTCACGTCAAGCAAGCCCATGACGCGCGCGAAACGCGGGCGGGACGGGGCGATGGGAGATGTGGCCATGGCTCAGGCCTCCGGCGGAGCGACGGGCGTGGCCGCCCCGGTCAGTTGATGGTCGTTCAGGAAGGCGTCGATCACATGCGCATGCTGGGCCGAGCGCCTGGCGGACGGAAGTTTCAGATGTGGGCGCACAAAGGCCACGAGGATGGCCTTCTCGGCGTGCAGGCGGTTCTCGGCTTGGTCGTAGATGATGGCCCTGGGCCCATCCATGACCGCATCGGTGACCTCCACCCCGCGCGAGGCGGGCAGGCAGTGCATAAACTTGGCATGGGGCGGCGCCTTGGCCAGCAAGGCGTCATTGATCTGGTAGCGGGGCATGAAGGCGGCCTGGCGTTCGGGGATTTCGGCCTCCTGGCCGACCCACCACCAAAGGTCGGTGTAGACGAAATCGGCCTCGGCGACGGCCAGGGCCGGATCGTCAGTCACCCACAGCCGACCGCCTGACTGGGCGCAATTGTCGCGCGCGATCGACTGCCAGGCCTCTGGCGCCTGGTAACGTGGCGGGGCGCAATGGACGAACGCCATGCCCATCTGGGTGCAGATCATCATCAATGAGGAGCAGACATTGGTCGCATCGCCGATGAAGGCGACCGTGAGCGCCTCAAGCGGCTTTCCGACCGGGCGGTGCTCGCGCATGGTGAAGACGTCGCACAGCACCTGGGTGGGATGGTTGTAATCGGTCAGCCCGTTGATGACCGGCACGGAGGCGTAGCGGGCCAGCTCGGTGACCGTGGCGTGCTTGAGGGTGCGCGCCTCGATGGCGTCGACCATGCGGCTGATCACCCGCGCCGAATCCTTGATGCTTTCGCGCACACCCAGATGGATTTCGCCGGGCTTCAGATAGAGCGCATGGCCGCCCAGCTTGGTCATCGCCACCTCGAACGAGATGCGCGTGCGGGTCGAAGGCTCTTCGAAAATCATGCCCAGGGACGCGCCGGCCAGCAGTGGGGGCAGGGCGCGCTCGCGGTCGGCCGTCTTCAGCAGGCCGATGAGATCCATCAACCAGACCAGCTCGGTCTTGGTGAAGTTCTGGGTGTCGATGAAATGCCGCACGGCGAGCCTCGCAAGAGGATGATCGCCCCCAGTCTAGGCGCGGCCCGAGGCCGACCAACTGATCTGCATCAAACGGCATGGGGCTCTTTTCTCCCATCGCCGACGGCGCTGGAGGCGCAACTGATCGACACGACGGGAGATCATAGGATCCCCCCCTGTCGGCGCCCCGGAGAACAGCATCGCCGCTCTTGAACGTCCGTCTCATTTGGCTGCGGCGTAAGTCGCGCCGGGCAGTCTTGCGCATGAAGAGCGGGGCGGTGTCGCCGCGTAGAGTCTCCTACGCGTCCAGTGGTTCGTGACCGTCTCGTCGGCGTCGCGATGCTCCGGCGAGGCGTCGAACGCCCGCAGCACGCTGCGATGATTTCTTCGATCTCTGACGCAGGCCTACGCCGTCGCGGGAATCTGGCTTACATGTCGGCCATGCCCGCACGATCAGTCCCGATGGCCGTCCCTGCTTCGGACCGCGACGACGCGCGGGCGCGCGCAGTGATCGCCGCCATGGACATTGTCGCCAGGGAGGGGTTGGCGTCGCTGTCGGTGCGCGACCTCGCAGCGGCGATCGGCAAGAGCACGACCGTCATCTTCAATCTCTTCCAGACAAAGGCCGGGGTGCTAGCCGCCATGGTCGAGGCGGCGATGGCGGAGGATCTGGCCTTCCATGACGCCTTCCTGTCCCAAGTCGACGGCCTGGCCCTGGACCAGCGGCGGGTGGTCGACATCACGGCGCGCTACGTCCTGGCCCGCGCGGAGGCCTCGGCGCGTTTCGCGCGGATCTGGGAAGAGGTCCTGATCGATCCCGAGGCCGCCCAGGCGGTGCGCGAGCCCCTTGCGCGCTGGCTCGACATGCGGCGAAGCAAGCTGGGCGGACTACTGGCCGGCGACGTGCGGCTGGCGCGGCTCGGCGCCGTCTATCTGCCCTATCTGCTGATGGAGGAGCTCTACGCCGCGGCCCTGGCCCACAGGCTCGACTACGAACTGCTTCTGCGCGAGAGCCTGGAGGGGCTGGTGGCCATGGCGTTCGGCGAGCCGTCGGGCGGCGAGGCCAAGGTCGCGCAATGGTTCACCGACGCCCTGGTGCTGCCCGAGCCGCCCAGCAAACGGTACGCGGCGCAGTCGGTGAAGATGCGTCTGCTGGACATCGCCGCCGACCAGATCCTGGAACGGGGAATCGGGGCGGTTACCAACCGCACGGTGACCCAGGCGGCCGGGGTCTCGACCTCAACCATCCTGTACCATTTCGCGGATATGCGCTCGTTCCTGGCCGAGGCGATATGGCACAGCGTGTTTCGCGAAATCCCCGACTATCTGGACACCCGCAGCCCTCGCGACCGCGAGCGGCCGGCCGACCTGGAGGGTCTAGCGGCGCTGCTGGCGCCGACGCTGCGGCCGGGATCGTCGGACGATCCGGGGCGCGCCGGTTTCTACGTCAAGTATGCCCGCTTGATCGCGCAGATTTGCCTGATCGCCCGGCGCGACGCCGCCTTCGAGAACATGGCCATGCTGCTCCGCGGTCCCGAGGGCGGGGGCACCTATGCTCGGCGCGAGGCGGTCTGGCCGCCAATGTTCGACATGACTCGCCTCGGCGCCATGCGCTTCGCGATCTGGATCAAGGGCTCGGCCCTATTGAGCGCGGCCTTCCCCGACACCGAGGCCCCTGGGGCGGAGGCGCGACTTGGCGCGGCGGCGCTAGCCCTTGTGCCCGTAACCGCGTAGCGCGTCGAACGAACGATATTATTCCATTCACGCAGTCACCCTTGGATCCGCTAGAAGGCGGATGAATGAGTTCCTTTGTAGGGCTTTCATCAAAGCGACATGGGCCGCTCCTATATCCCCTCGATGTCGAACAACTGATTTTTCCGACCACTTGTCGTCGGAAAGAGGGGGCGTGATGCGTGTACTGTCAAAAGTGAAATTCGTGGCCCTGCTGATGGGAAGCGCCGCGATCTTCGCGGGGCCCGCCATGGCGGCCGACGCGGTTGCTCCGACTGCGGACGAGGCCGGCTCCAACCGTCTGGACGAGGTCACGGTGACGGCGCGCCGCCGCGCCGAATCCGAACAGAAGGTCGCCGCCGCCCTGACCGTGGTCAGCGGCGCCGAACTGGACCGCCGCAACATCCAGACCGTCAACGACCTGGAGAACAGCGTCCCGAACCTGGAAGTCACCAGCCAACTGGGCGGCGGCCAGCCGCAGTTCCGCATCCGCGGCGTCGGCCTGACCGACTACGCCGCCAACAACACCGGCACCGTCGGCGTCTATGTCGATGAGGTGGCCTATCCCTACGGCTCGATGACACAGGGCGCGCTGTTTGACGTGGCCCGCATCGAAGTGCTGCGCGGTCCGCAGGGCATCCTCTACGGTCGCAACACCACCGGCGGCGCAGTCAGCGTCATCACCAACGCCCCGACCCGGACCTTCGACGCCGGCCTGACCGCCTCGTACGGCCGCTTCGACGCCGCTCATGTCGACGGGTTCGTCTCGGGTCCGTTGACCGAGACCCTGTCGGCCCGCCTGGCCATGACCACCGACCAGGGCGGCGCCTGGCAGTACAATCGCGACACCCATGAGAAGCTGGGCGACAAGGACCGCTTCGCCGCCCGCCTGAAGCTCGACTGGAAGCCGAGCGACGTCACCGAGATCGACGGCTCGCTGCGCTACAACCGCGACAAGTCCGACGGCCTGGGCCTGCGTCTGGTCACCCGTCCGTTCCAGTCACATAACTACGCGCCGATCGGCAAGCTCTACCCGATCGACAGCGACCCCCGGATCACCGGCTGGGGCATCACGCCCTTCTTCGCAAATCTGATCGGCGCCCCGACCAACGCCAAGCCGTTCCGCGACAACGAGGGCGTCGGCGTCAACGCCCGTCTGCGCCACGACTTCGGCTGGGCCGCCCTGACGGCGGTGGTCGGCTACGAGACGTTCAAGCGCCGCGAGTTCAACGACTGGGACGCCACGGCCTCGAACGAGGCCGGCACCTTCTTCTTCAACGACATCGACACCCTGTCGCAGGAAGTGCGTCTGACCTCGCGCGGCGACCAGAAGTTCCGCTGGCTGACCGGCCTCTACCATTCGACCGAAACCGTCGACGGCGGCTTCTATTCGGACTTCTCTGAGGCCTCGACTCTGAAGAACTGGTTCTCGACCACCTACAAGCAGGACGTCGAGACCACTGGCGTGTTCTTCAACCTCGACTATGACCTGACCAGCCGCCTCACCCTGTCGGGCGGCCTGCGCTACGAGGACGAGACCCGCGAGCTCAAGGGTTTCAAGACGGAGATCATCGCGCCGGTCTATTCCCGCCTGGCCAACACCAACAAGGACCGCCACATGGGCGAGTGGTCCGGCAAGGTGGGCGGCGAGTACCGTTTCAGCGACACCGTGCTGACCTATGCCAGCGTGGCCCGCGGCGTGAAGTCGGGCGGCTTCACCACCTACAACAGCGGCTTGCCTTCGCAGCTCGATCCGTTTGATCCCGAGAAGCTGATCGCCTACGAGGCCGGCCTCCGCTCGGAGTTCTTCGACCGTCGCCTGCGCGTCAACCTCGCCGGCTTCTATTACGACTACCGCGACCAGCAGTTGCAGGGCGTGCTCTACACCCAGACCGGCCGGGTGGGGCGGATCATCAACATTCCGAAGTCGCACATCCAGGGCGGCGAGCTGGAGATCACCTGGAAGCCGACCGCGCGCCTGACCATCAGCCAGTCGCTGGGCTACAAGTTCGGCCGCTACGACGAGTTCTTCTTCGTCAACGCCGCCGCCACCGAGGCCGCCAAGGATCCGGTCACCGGCCAGTACAACAAGATCATCTACAGCGACCGTTCGGGCGAGCGCCTGCCGTTCCCGCGCGCCGACTACAAGGGCGCCATCAGCTATGTGATGGACGTCGGGTCCTGGGAGGTCGAGGCCGAGACCAACTACAACTACCGCAGCGACATGTTCAGCACCTCGTCAAACTCGGTAATCGGCGACTACTGGCTGTTCAACGCCAGCCTGACGGCCCGGCCGGCCAACGGCAAATATTCGGTCGGCGTCTGGGTCAACAACGCCACGAACGACTATTTCGAAGAAACCCGCAACGCATTCATCTCGGCCGCCACGGCGTCGCCGCACGAGCCGCGAACCTATGGCGTCCGGTTGACCTGGCGCTACTAGGGCTTTTGTTCTGACGCATTTTCTGACGAAGAACCGGTATCTGTTTCTTCCGAAAATGCCCTACTCGACGGCCGTTTCCCCTTCGGCCATCGGCCTCGCCGCGGCGCCCGTCTTCGCGTCGCGGCGAGGTCTCCTTGTTTCGGATTGGAGCTCTCATGACGGTCGATCGCAGACAGGTCGTCGGTTCGAGCCTGGCCCTGGGGGCCGCGACGCTGGCGACGGCCGCGCGGGCGAGCGAGGCCGCCTTTCGTCACGGCGTGGCCAGCGGCGAGCCGGGCCCCGATCGCCTGCTGCTGTGGACCCGCGTCACCGGACTGGGCGAGGCCGCCGGCCACTGGCGGATCGCCACGGACCCGGCCATGCGCCATGTCGTGGGGGAGGGGCGGTTCATGGCCCTCGCCGAGCGTGACTTCACGGTCAAGGCCATGGCGACGGGCCTGACGCCGGCCACCGACTACTGGTACCAGTTCGAGGCGGAGGGCCAGCGCTCGCCGGTCGGCCGGGCCCGCACCCTGCCGGTGGGACGCACCGACCAGCTCGACCTCGTGGTCGCCTGCTGCGCCATGTACACCATGGGCTATTTCCAGGCCTATCGCGCCATCGCCGAGCGCCCGAATCTGGACGCGGTGCTGTTCGTCGGCGACTACATTTACGAGTACGGCGCCTCGACCTATCCGGGCCTCGACACCCTGCGCCAGGCCGATCCGCCGCGCGACACCGTCACTCTCGACGACTATCGCCGCCGCTTCGCCCAGGCGCGAACGGACGCCGACCTGCAGGCCGCCCACCAGCGGGCGGCGTGGATCTGCACCTGGGACGACCACGAGATCGCCAACGACGACTGGATGCACGGGGCCCAGCATCACGACCCGGCCAAGGACGGGGATTGGGAGGCCCGCAAGGCCGCCGCCGTGCGCGCCTATTACGAGTGGATGCCGATCCGCGATCCCGATCCGGCCGATCCCTACGCCATCCAACGGGCGGTCGCGTTCGGAGATCTGGCCACCTTGATCGTTCCCGAGACCCGCCTGAAGGCGCGCGAGGCTCAGCTCACCTTACCCAAGGACCTGGACCGCCTGCCGGACGGACGCCCCGATCTCGAAGGCTTCCGGCGTAAGATCGCTGATCCGGATCGCCGCATGCTGGGGCGCCAGCAGGTGGACTGGATCGGGGCCGAGATGCGCGGCTCCGTCGCCGCCGGACGGCCCTGGGTCCTCTTGGGCAGCGCTACGGTGATGGCTGACTACGCCTATCCGGACATGAGCCGCTGGGCCCCGGCCTCGGGCGCCCTGAAAGGCTTCTTCGAGCTGACCAAGCTCGACCTGCCGCTGTTGAACCTCGACGCCTGGTCGGGCTATGCAGCCGAGCGCCAGCGGATCTACGACGCCATCCGCGCCAGCGGCGCGCGCACGGTGGTGCTGTCGGGCGACAGCCACATGGCCTTCCTCAACGAACTGCATGACGAAAAGGGCCGAGTGGCGGTGGAGCTGTCGACCAGCACCTTGACCGGGCCGTCGCTGGGCGTGGTCCTGGCCATGAAGGAGGCTCCGTTCGGCGAGCGGGTGGCCGAGCGTAACCGCGATGTCGTCTGGTGCGATCACCTGGCGATCGGCTTCGTCGCCGTCCACGTCACCCGCGACGCGGTCGAGGCCAGCTTCGTCAGCGTCACCGATCCGCGCGTCCCCAATTCTCCGACCCCGGTGCGGCGGCGCGTGCGCGCCACCGCCGAGGCCAAGGGCGTCAGCGCCTGGAGCCAACTCTAGGATATCCCATGTCGTCGCTCACCCTGCACCGCCGCGCGCTGCTGTCCGGCCTGGTCGTCGCTCCCGCCGTGCTGCGCTTTGGGCAGGCGCGAGCCGGCGGGGCCTATGTCTTTCCGCTGGGCGTGGCCAGCGGCGATCCGGCGCCGGACGGCATGGTGCTATGGACCCGGCTGGCGACCGATCCTCTGGCGCCCGACGGCCTGGGCGGCATGGGCGACGCCGTGTCCGTGCGTTGGGAAGTGGCCGCCGACGAGGCCTTCCGCCGCGTGGTGATGGCCGGCGACGCCATGGCCGAGCCCGCCGCCGCGCACAGCGTCCACGTCGAGGTCTCGGGCCTGCGGCCGGACCGTCCCTACTGGTACCGCTTCACGGCCCTGGGCCAGCAGAGTCCGGTCGGCCGAACCCGCACCGCTCCGGCCGCCAATGCCGACCTCGACCGTCTGCGCCTGGCCGTAGCCTCGTGTTCGCACTGGGAGCGCGGCTATTTCAGCGCCTATGGCCACATGGCCGACGAGAACCCGGACCTGACCCTGTTCCTGGGCGACTACATCTACGAATATTCGATGGGGCCGGACCGCAAGGACCAGATCGTCCGACCCTATGGCCTGGAAGAGGCCACCACCCTGGCCGGCTATCGCAACCGCTACGCCCTGCATCGCACCGACGCCGACTTGCAGCGCCTGCATCAGGTCGCGCCGTGCCTGGCGGTGTGGGACGACCACGAGGTCCAGGACGACTATTCGGGGATCTGGTCCAAGACCCCGGGCGTCGCGCCGGAGACCTTCCGGCGTCGTCGCGCGGCCGGCTACCAAGCCTTCTACGAAGCCATGCCGATCCGCCGCACGCGGCTGGACGCGCGACTGCAGATGCCGATCCACCGCCGGGTTCGCTACGGCAGCCTGGCCGAATTCTTCATGCTGGACGGTCGTCAGTATCGCTCGCGCCAGCCCTGCGCCGACGGTCCCAACGGCGGCAAGGGCCAGATCGTCACCGACGCGGCCTGTCCCGACCGCCGCGATCCGGCCCGCACCTTCCTGGGCTTCGACCAGGAGCGCTGGCTTTATGACGGACTGGCCCACACCCAGGCGCGCTGGACGGTGCTGGGCCAGGACCTGGTGATGGCTGGCCTTCGCTTCGGCGACGGCGGACCCGACACCAAGTTCTGGACCGACACCTGGGACGGCTTCCCGGCCGCCCGCGACCGCCTAGCCCAGGCGATCGCGACTCTGAAGCCGCGCAACCCCGTGGTGCTGAGCGGCGATTACCATTCGTTCTGGACCAACGACGTCAAGCTGAACGCCGACGATCCGGCCTCGGCCACCATCGCCACCGAGTTCGTCGGCACCTCGATCACCTCGACGGGGCCCAGCTACGAGGGTCTGATGTCGGCCATGCCCAACAACCCGCAGATCAGGTTCTTCGAGAGCCGAAAGCGCGGCTACATGTCGATCGATCTGACTCGGGATCGGATGACGACCCGCTATCAGACGATCTCGGACGTCCGAGACCCCCGCGCCACGATCGCGACGCTTAACACATGGGTGGTCGAAGACGGGCGGGCGGGCGCGCAGAGTGCGTGAACGCGCCAGGGACAAACGGGCGGATACTGTAGGGCATGAAGGAAGCCAACCGGCTCCGCGGCTAAGGCAAGGCCGCAGTCCGACGCCAACGAGAGCCCCCGAGCTATAGGGCCCGCCAACGACGATCCTCAAGCCACGCTCGGCCAGCTCGCGCATCGCTGAAGACTATTGCGATCGGTGCGCATGTTCGCCACGGGTCGGATCGAAGGTGATGTCAACGAGCAGATCGCGATCGCGCTGGTCGATCCTGATCGGCGAGCTCGACACGATGCATGATCCGCGGCATGTCGAACGCTACTGGCGCGCCGTGCTCCCCGACAGCAACTTCGAGCTCGCGCCGGATGCCGGGCGCTTCATGGCCATGACCCATCCCGACCGAGTCGCGCGGGTTTTGGGGCGCTGATGCGCGGGGCGTGCGGCGGCGTCTTCGTCACGGCCGATTGAACGCCCGGCTTGCGACCCTGATCAATAGGGTAGTAAAAACTACATCATCGGTCCGTCCAGCCGCGTTGCGCTCGCGGCGTCGCGCCCTAGGGCTTTGGAGGGCGGATGAGATGGGGCAGGGTGAAGGGAAAGACGAAATGCTGGCTTGCTATACTGACCGCCTCAGCGTGCGCCCGGGAGAACGCTTCTCGCTCCACGCCAGCGCCGAGACCGGGCCGTGCCGGCTCACGATCGCCCGCGTGGGAGCGCAGCGCCAGACGGTGCTGGAGTGCGACGGCGTGGTTGTCGGACAGCATCCGGTTCCGGCCAACGCCGACCGCGACGGTTGCGGCTGGCCTGTCGCCCTCGAAATCGAGGTCGGGGCGGGGTGGGCCTCGGGCTATTACGACATCGTCTTGAGCGACCCGACAGGCGCGGAGGCCCATCACTTCGTGGTGGTGAAGCCGCCGGTCGGCGTGCGTCGCTCAAGCGCCCTGATGGTGCTGTCGACCAACACCTACCAGGCCTACAACTACTGGGGCGGCGCCAACGCCTATTCGAATGTCGCTGGCCTGATGAGCGGACAGGTTTCGTTCGCCCAGGCCATGGACGAGGCGATCGGCGTGCTGTCGACCCAGCGTCCGTTTCCGCCGCTGATCGTGTCGCCGCCGCCCAACCCGCCGCGTCTGATCAACCTGCGAAAGCGTGGGTTCGAAGAGGCCCCCTGGGCCTCTGACATGGCCTGGATGGTCGAACACCGGGCCTCGCCCTACGATGGTTCGGCTGGCTTTCTGCACAAGTGGGAGCACGCCTTCGTGACCTGGGCGGAATCGAACGGCTACGCGCTGGATTTCGCCACAGATTATGACCTCGACGCCGAACAGGATCTCCTGGAAGGCTACGCGACGGCGCTGTTCGTGGGTCACAGCGAGTACTGGTCGGGAGGCCAGCGCGACCAGGTCGAGCGCTTCGTCGACGCGGGCGGCAACGCCGCGATCTTGTCGGGCAACAGCTGCTTCTGGAAGGTGCGCTGGGAGAACGACGGCAAGACCTATGTCTGCCACAAGTGGAAGGGTTTCGAGGCCGAGGATGTCCCGCCCGAGAAGGCCACGCACCTGTGGTCGCACCCGGCCTTCCAGCGGCCCGAGGCCGCGCTGACGGGACTGAGCTTCGTCTTCGCCGGCTATCACCGCCTGGGCATGTGCGTGTCGCGCGGTCAGGCTGGCTTCACGGTCTATGACGACCGTCACTGGGCGCTGGAGGGCTCCGACCTGTTCTACGGCGACGTGATCGGGGGCGAGCTGCCGCTGATCGGCTATGAAAGCGATGGCTGCCGCTTCCAGTTCGGCGACGACGGCCTGCCCAAGGCCGTGCCGATGTTGGGCGTGCCCGAGACCTTGGAGATCATCGGCGTCGCGCCCTGCGCGTTCGGCGAGGAAGCCGGCCGCGGATATAATCCCATCATCCCGCCCGAGAAGCTGGATGTGATCGCCCAGGTCACCTATGGCGACGCTGGCCCTGAAGCCCAGGCCAAGGTGCTGCGCGGCCACGCGGTGCTGGCCAGCTTCAAGCGCGGGAAGGGCGAAGTGTTTAACAGCGGCACTACCGAATGGGCTCACGGCCTGGCCGCGCGCGACCCGTTCATCGAGGTCATCACCCACAATGTCTTGCGGCGTTTCGGCGTCACCCGCGCCACGGAGTGAACCGCCCTCGGGCGTTCCGTCGAAAAAGAAGGGCCCCTCGCCAAGAGGGGCCCTTTGTCATGGCTGATGCGCGAACGAGGCCTGAACGCGTCGCGGGGAGCGCCGCCGGTGCAAGTCGGGCGGCGCCGCGTCCAGGCGGGGTAGGTTCGTCAGTCGACCATGGAATGCAGGAAGGCCAGCTTCTCGACCGGCGGCAGGGGGCCGGCGGCCTTCAGCAGCTTGAAGGCCTCGTCGCCGGCCTCAATCGTGTGATCGATGTCGGCGTCGGTCATGGCCGTGGTTATGAACATGTTGTGCCAGGGGTGGAAATAGACGCCGCGCTTGAGCAGGGCGTTGTTCCAGAAGTAGGCCTTGGCGCCGGTCGGGTCCTCGTCGAACATGATCAGCGGCAACTGGGCCGGACCCGTCTGGCGCAACGCGAAGCCGTGACGGTCGGCCGCCTCGTCCAGGCCCGCGCGCAGGCGCTCGCCCAGGGCGATGGTGCGCTCCAGGTAGTCGGTCTCGCGGATCAGCTTCAGCGTCGCCAGTGAGGCGGCCATCGGCGCGGCCGAGAACCAGAACGAGCCAGTCGCATAGATGGTGGCGGCGGCGAACCGGGCCTTGTCGGCGCCCAGCAGGGCCGAGATCGGATGGCCGTTGGCGATGGCCTTGCCCCAGGTCGACAGGTCAGGCTTGACCCCGACCAGCGACCAGCTGCAGTCGCGGGCCAGGCGGAAGCCGGCGCGCACGTCGTCGATGATCAGAAGCGCTTCGTGCTCGTCGCACAGCGCCCGGGCCCGACGGGCGTATTCGGGATCGGGCAGCTCCTGATCGACGAAGGTGTCGTGCTTGATGGGCGAGGCGAAGATCGCCGCAAGGTCCGAGCCGGCAGCCTTGACCGCCGCCTCCAGGCTCTCGACGTTGTTGTACTCGTAGAAAACCTGGTTGGCGCGGTCGCCCTCGGTGACACCGTTCTTCAGGGGCGTGCACCAGGGCGCGGCGCCGTGATAGGCGCCCTTGGCCAGGACGATGGTCCTTTTCTGGGTGAAGTTGCGGGCGATCATCATCGCCATGGTCGTGGCGTCGGTGCCGTTCTTGCAGAACATCGCCCAGTCGGCGTGGCTGACCTGGGCGGTCATCGCTTCGGCCAGCTCGACCATGGCCTGGCCGGGGCCGGTCATGGTGTCGCCCCGTTTCATGCGCTCGACATAGGCCTGATCGATGGCGGCGTGGCCGTAGCCGAACAGGTTGGGGCCGTAGCCGCACATGAAGTCGACATAGCGGTTGCCGTCGACGTCCCAGAGATAGGCGCCCTCGGCGCGGTCGAAGAACTGGGGGTAGTCGTCGGGCAGCAGCATGACCGACTGGTGGCCGTACATCCCGTTGGGGATCACCGCCATGGCGCGTTCCCGAAGCGCCGCATCCTTGCTGTTGGTCCAGGTCAAGTTCAGCCCCTTATAAGATAGTTTTGACTATTATAATGACTGAGCCATATTGGCTGTCAATGCGTAGGGAGGACGTCGCATGAAGACCGGATTGGCCTGTATCGGCCTGACGACCCTGGACGTTGTGGCGCGCGCCATCGACGTGTTGCCGAAGGAAGAGGTAACGGGGCTAATCGAGGGTATCGCCTGCGCTCCGGCTGGCACGGCGGCCGCTCCGGCCCTGCTAGCGGCTCGCCTCGGCGTGCCGAGCCGGCTGATCTCGGCCGTCGGCGACGACCTGATCGGCCGCTTCATCCGCACGGCGCTTTCCGACGCCGGCGTCGACATCTCCGACCTGGAGGTTCTGCCGGGACTGCCCAGCTCCACGACCCTGCTGGCGGTCTCCTCCAGCGGCGTTCGCCCGGGCTTCCACGCGTTGGGCGCGGGCATGCTGGCCCGAGTCACCCCGCGCGCGCTGGAGACGGCCGCCGCGGTTGGCTTTCTGCACTACGGCGGCGTGGGCGGTCCCAAGCTCGACGGCGGCGAGGGGGAGGCGATCGTCCGAGCCGCCTCGCGGGCTGGGGCGGTCGTGACCTGCGACCTGATCGCGCCCCAGCCCTCGGCGATCGACGAGGTCAAGCGCCTGCTGCCGCATGTCGACTACTTCCTGCCCAGCGCCGCCGAGGCGGTGTTCCTGACCGGTCAGGAGGACCTCTTCGCCGCCGCAGAGACATTCCGGTCTTGGGGCGCGAAGGGTTGCATCATCAAGAACGGCGGCCGGGGCTCGGTGGTGGTCCTCGACGGCGTCAGCACGACTCTGCCAGCCCACGCGATCACGCCCGTCGACACCACCAGCTGCGGCGATTCCTATTGCGCGGGGTTCATCGCCGCCCTGTCGCGAGGCTGGACGCCGCTGGACGCCGCGCGCTTCGGCACGGCCACCGCCGCTCTGGTCGCCCAGGGCCTGGCCACACTGGGCAAGGTCGAGAGCTTCGAGGCCACCGAGGCGGCGATGCGCCAGATGACCTTGATGGAGACGGTGTGATGGGCATGACGGATCAGGAGGCCGCTCTGCGCGAGCACATGGCGCAGGTGATGCGGGCGATGGATGCGCGCGGTCTCAACCGCGGCACCTCGGGCAATGTCTCGGCCCGGTGCGGAGAAGACATGTTGGTCACGCCCACCGGCGTGCCAGCCTCGCGGCTGACCGCCGAGCACATGGTGCTAGTCCGTCCCGACGGCTCGTCGCCCGAAGGCGCGCTCAAACCATCCAGTGAATGGCGCATGCACAAGGGGATTCTCGAACGGCGCCCCGACGTGGGGGCGGTGGTGCATTGCCATTCGCGTCACGCCACCATCCTGGCCTGCGCGGGCCTCCAAATCCCGCCCATGCACTACATGGTCGCCGTTAGCGGCGGCAGCAGCGTGCCGGTCGCGCCCTACGCCACCTTTGGTTCGGAGGAACTGGCCGCGACCGTGGTCGAGGCCCTGGACGGCCGCTACGCTGCTCTGATGGCCAATCATGGCCAGATCGTCGCCGCGCCCAATCTCGACTTCGCGCTGGCCATCACCGAGGAGATCGAGGAGCAGGCGGCGGTCTATTGGGGAACCCTGGCGATCGGCGGGCCCAGCCTGCTGGCCGAGGACGAGATGAACCGCATCCTGCAGCGGTTCAGATCCTACGGACAGCGCTGATCGCCGGAGCCCGCCCAACGCCAGGCGACTGGGCGGGCTCCGGTTCTCGCTAGTAGTGGTAGCGCAGGAAGACGCCCAGGCTCCGCGGCCGGTTGTAGCTGAGGAGATCCACGCCGAGGCTGTCGATGTTGGAGATCGACACGGCATAGGTCTTGTCGAACAGGTTGCGGGCGAAGGCGCCGGCCTCGATCTTCTGGTCGGGCGAGCGCCAGCTGAGCTGGGCGCCGGCGATCCACACCGCGTCCTGCGACAGACGGTCGGCGTTGGAGTTGTCGAAATAGACCTTCGACGAATAGTTCGCGTCGACATTGGCCACGATCGAAGCGCCATTCTCTAACGGCGCGACCCAGGTCGCCGCGGCGTTGAAGGTGACCTTCGGCGACTGCGGCAACCAGTTGCCGGTGAAGTCCTTGCCTTCGGTGAAGTAGTCGCCGTACTTGGCGTGCAGCAGCGACACGCCCGCCGTCAGGGTCAGGGGTTGGATCGGCCGGGCGGTGACCTCGGCCTCGCCGCCGTAGACCTTGGAGTTGGCGGCGTTGTCGAGCACCAGCACGGTCAGGCCGTTGCGCGTGGTCTGGGCGAACACCTGCTGGTTCTTGTAGTCGTAGTAGAAGCCCGACACGTTCAGGCGCACCCGGCGGTCGAGGAACTCCGATTTCAGGCCCAGTTCATAGGCGTCGAGGGTCTCGTTGTCGTAGGGCTCCATTTCCCGGGCCGTCGTGGCCATGCCGCCGAAGAAGCCGCCGCTCTTATAGCCGCGATTGTAGGTGGCGTAGATGTTGGCGTCGTCGCTCAGCTCGTAGCGCAGGCCTAGCCGTCCTGAGACCGCGGAGAAGGTCTTGCTCTGCTTGGAGGTCAGGATAACGACCAGCCCGTCCTCGGCCTGGCTCCGGTAGTCGATGGACTTGTCGTCGGCCGACCAGCGCAGGCCGACCGTGCCGGTCAGTCTGTCGGTCAGCTTATAGTCGGCCTGGCCGAAGACGGCGTAGCCCTTGGTCTTCTGGGTGTAGGGATAGCCGAAGGTCCCGACGCTGTTTTCGAGGCTTAGCCCCGTGGGATTCTCGGGCGTCATGAACAGCGGGCGCAGGTCGCGCAGCACGTCCTGCCGGGTGTTGTCCTGAACCTTCTCGTCCATGTAGTAGGCGCCGAGGACCCAGTTGAGCCGCGCCGAGGCGTCGTTCGACTGCAGGCGCAGTTCCTGGGTGAACTGGTTTTGGCGGGAACGATAGTTGATCTCGATCATCCGCAGGGGGCTGGCGTCGGTGTTTTCCAGGTCGTTGCGGTGGGCCCACTGCCAGGCCGTCACCGAGATCAGGGACAGGCCGCCCAGCTTCCAGGTCGCCTGGCTGGAGGCGCCGAACAGGTCGACCTTGTCCTTGCCCTCCTGGTTGGCGTCCACGGCGCGGGGATTGTTGTCGGTGTCGGCATAGCCCATCAGGTCGGCGCACTGGCCGCTGGCGTAGGCGCTGGTCGCGCAGAAACCGTCCGGTCCTCTCGCCGCCGCCGTCGCGGGGAGCAGAGCGCGGTGTCCGGGCGCGGTGGCGTCGCCGCGATTGACGTAGCGATTGACCTGGGTCAGCAGATCGAAGTCTTCGCTCGGCGTGTAAAGCAGCGACAGCCGCCCCGCCCAGTGTTTGGCCGCGTTGAGATCGTGGCCGGTGACGCGGTTGTAGGTATAGCCGTCGTCCTTGACGTACTGGGCGGCCGCCCGGAAGGCCAGCTTGTCGGCCACGATCGGCCCGCCGACGCCCAGATCGGCGGTCACGGCGTTGAAGCTGCCATACTCCAGCGAGGCGTCGGCGCCGAAGGTCTGGCTGGGCCGCTTGGTCGTGATGTTGATCGCGCCGCCGTTGGTGTTGCGGCCATAGAGGGTGCCTTGCGGCCCGCGCAGCACCTCGACCTGAGCCAGGTCGAAGAAGCCGGCCATCTGGGCCAAGGGCGAGCCGATATAGACTCCATCGACATAGACGCCCACGCCGCTGGAGGCGTTGGGGTTAAAGTCGCTAAGGCCCACGCCGCGAATGTAGATCTTGGGATTGGCGGCCGCGTCGCCGGCGCTGATGCGCATGCCAGGGGCCAGGTTGTTGAGCGCGAGGACGTTGTTGACGCCGCGCGCGGCCAGGGCGTCGCTGGTTAGGGCGGTGACCGACACGGGCACATCCTGAAGGTTTTCCGATCGCTTCTGGGCGGTGACCACGATCTCCTCGATCGCCGTGCCGTCGTGCGTTTGGGCCGCCGCGACGCCGCCAGACAAGGCCAGCACGGCGCAGCTCAGAAACATACGCGCTTTCATCTTTCACTCCCCGTTTATCCAGTACTCCGACCGGTCCAGGTTATTACGATAATAAAAACTATCTCGATGCAAGAGGGAGACGCGCAAGCTATGGGACGGTCTTTGGGCGCGTGATGGGCAAGGCGCCTGGTTTGCAGGCGAAACCGCGCTCGATCGCCTTTACGACGATCCAACCGGGACGCGGCGCCTGTCTCCCGGGCAGGGAGGGGGGGCGATTGAGTTTCGGGCTGAGGCGCTTGGCGCCGATCCGAGGTCGGGTGCGCCCGCGGCGCGGGCCGTCAGTCCTCGGACAGTTGGGACCGGCGGGGGAGGTCGAAATGATAGCGGCCGATCATCCAGGCCACTTCCTCGATGACCATGTCCTCGTCGAGCTCGGGATCCTCCACCAACATTTCCATGGCGGCGTAGCTCATCAGCTCCGACACGCGCATCGAGAGCTTCAACCGCTCCTCATCGACGGGCGGGCCGTCCTTGAGGCGGAATGCGAACACCCGATCCAGCACCGCCGTGCGCGATTGGGCCCGCACGTCCTGCAACGGCGGCAGGGCGCGGATGGCGCGCAGAATCCAGAGCCCGCCCGGAAAGGCCCGGGTGACGGTGATGATGTCCTTCTGCAGGCGGATGTGGTTTTCCACCGCCGCCGACAGGGTCGTCCAATGAGCGCCGCCCGATTCTATCCAGGCGAACACGACCTGGTCTTGGGCGTCCATCAACCGCCGGGTCAGTTCGGTCAGCAGGGCGTACTTATTGGGAAAGTAGCGATAGAGCGCCGGCGGCGTCAGGCCCGCCCGTTCGCAGACGAGATTAGTCGTCAAGCGCTCGAAGCCCACCTCAGCCAGCAGTTCGCCGGCCGCCGCCAGAATGGCTTCGAAGGTGTTGATGCCGTTGCGGCGGGACGGCCGCGACTTGGCTTCGAGTTCGGGTGTGCTCACCAGAGTTCCTTGAAGGGCGCCGCGGGGCGCGGCGTGCTCTCAGATAGCAACCGCGCAGGGCCAAGAGAAGCTGTCGCCATCGGGGCGGACTGCGCGAGGCGGGCGACCGCGCGCGGCTGATATAGCTCAAACTATTGCAAGTAGCGAGCTCGTTCGAGCGCGCGTTCGAGGGCGGGGGACAGCTCCTGTGAGCGCACGTCTTGGCCGGCGGCGCCCAGCGCGGCGGCATTTTGGGGCGAACCGATCCTGCGAGATGCGGTTGACGATGTCCTTGAGATAGCAAAAACTAACTATTGGGCGCGCGGGCGAAGACTCCTTGAAAGTCGATCCCTCGCCCTTCTGGAGGAAATGCATGTCGCTCGAGGAGACCCCGGCGCGCGCGCCCGACACCGACGGCGGCTGGATTGGCCGCAGACCAACGGCCTGGCAGACCGCGGCCTTCCTGGCGGTCGGATCCATCGCTCTGCTCATGGCTGGCGTCCAGCCGGTTGTGCTGGGCGGGCTGGTCGACGCCGGCAGACTTGACGTCGCTCAGCTGGGCTGGAGCGTCACGATCGAGTTTCTCGCCATCGGGCTGGGCGTGGGGCTGGCCGACGCCTTCCTGCCGCCTCGCCATCTCAAGGTTGTGGGCTTTGCGGCCGCGCTCGTCCTGGCCGGCGTCAACTTCGCGGCGCTGGAGGTCTCGGAGCTCTGGGTTCTGGTGAGCCGCGCGCTGGCGGGTTTGGCGGAGGGCTGCATTGTTTGGCTGACCACCTTGATGATCGTGCGCTCGCCGACCCCGGGCCGCTGGAGCGGGATCTTCCTGGTCTGTCAGGCCGTGCTGCAGGTCGCGTGCGCGGCGGGCATACCGATCCTGGTCTCGCCCTGGTTCGGTGCCAATGCGGGCTTTGTGACGCTTGGGGCCAGCGCCGTGCTGGCGGCGATCTTGGCGCTCCTCCTGCCGGCCAACCTTGCGCCCCTGGCCGGCAACAAGGCCAATGATGCTGTTCTGGCCGAGCCGATCCCGAGGGCGGCCTATGTCAGCCTGATGGCGGTCTTCCTGCTCTTCTCATTCTTCATCGGCTTCTTGGCCTATGTCGAGCAGTTGGCAAGGCAGGCGGGCTTGACCCCGGTGCAAGGCGGGCTGGCCGTGGCCGTGGCCCTGGGCGTATCGATCGTCGGCTCGGGCCTGGCGGCGGTCCTGGCCGATAGGATTGCCTATCACCGGGCTTTCCTGGTCTGCATGCCGGTGTTCCTGGTCGTGCTGTTTGGCCTTGGCGCTCTACCCAGCCCGGGCGTGTTCATCGCCCTGACGGGGTTGTACGGCTTGGCCTGGGGCTTTCTGCAGGCCCTGCAGGCCCCGTTCGTGATCGAGTCGGACCCCTCGCGGCGCGCGGTGTTGCTCGCGCCCAGCGTCCAGTCCGTCGGCGCGGCCGCCGGTCCAATGCTCTGCTCGTTTTTTGTCAACGCACATGAGGTTCGTGGAGCCCTGTTCGCCGCTGGCGCGGGCCTGTCGATCTCCTTCGTCCTGGCGATGATGCTGTGGTTGTCGCGCGCCAAGCGTCTGACCAAGTCCGTCCTAGCCGCCACCTGAACAACACGAGCGCGCGCGGAGCCGACCGCGCCCAAGGGAAAGATCATGTCCGCAGGCGTCGAAACCAACCCTCCGCCCGTTCTCGACATCGGCGCGCTGCCGACGCTCGCCGATCATGGCTACGATGGCGGCCGCGTGGCGCTGCGGCGGTTCTGCGCCACGGCGTTCCAGCCAGACGGTCCGCGCTTTCTGCGTGGGAATGACGGGACGCTCGTGGCGTTTCGTCATGCCGATCTTCGGGCGCTGGCGGCCAGGCCCGAACTGGCGGCCATGGCGCCCAACCAGCTCTTCCCGGGACTGCTCTCCGCCGAGACGTCCGAGGAAAAGCCGGTCGGCTTCGCCATCGCCGATCTGATCAGGAACCAGCTCTTCAGCTCCAATGGCGTTCTCAATGCGGCCCTGCGCAAGGTGCTTCTCAACCAGATCGGTCCCAAGCAAACCGCCGCGCGCGGCGACGCCGCCCACGAGATCGTCGCGCGGATCCTAGACGGTCTCCCGCTGGGCGAGACCGTGGACCTCGTCGAACGGATCGCCGAGCCGCTGATCGGCCTCTATTGGGGCGCGCTGATCGGCATGAGCGACAAGGAGGCGCTGGCCGCGGCCGTCCAGGCCCGCAAGATGACGCCGATGCTGTTCCTGCAGACGGATTGGGATAGCCTGTGCGAAGCGGACGCTGCGGCGAAGACCTATCGAGGTCTTGTCGAGGGGGCGGGCCAGCGGTCGCTCGACGCTGGCGGCTGTCCGTTCGTCTCGAACATCGCGCGCGACCTCGCCGAGATCGATATCGCCGATGATCTCGACTATGGCGGTTATGTTCCCAAGACGGTCGGCGCCTTCCTGGCGGGAAACCTGTTCGATGGATTTCACACCGCCGCCCTGGCCATCACCAACACCATCCGCGCACTGATCGACCATCCGGAGGCGCTGGTCCGATTGCGCGGGGAGCCCGAGAAGGTCGCCGCGGCGGTGTCGGAGTGTCTGCGCCTGGAGCCGCCGGTCATCCACCTCAACCGCGTCGTCAACGCCGACTTCGAATACGAAGGACGGATCATTCCAGCCGGCGTTCGGATCATGATGATGTGGGGCGCCGCCAATCGCGATCCCGACGCCTTCCCCGATCCCGAACGTTTCGACCTTGATCGTTCCCACCAAGGTTCGACCACGTTCGGCGGCGGCGCTCACATCTGCCCGGGCCGTTTCGTAGCCAGTCTGGTCGCCAGGAGTCTGCTGGAGGTTCTGATCGAACGGCGGCTTGAGATCCGGGCGAGCGGCGGCGCCAATGACTGGATAGACAATCACGCCATGTGCCAGCTCAGGCGCCTGCCCGTGAGGCTGGAGCGCCAGCCGGGGTGAGCGAATCCAGCTCTTCACGGGGCGGGCCGCTCCTCCTGGCGCGTTACGGTCTGTCCGTTTGGGTGAGGCGCTGTCCGTCTGCGTGACAGCTGAACGGCGCCAAGGTCTGCGATACGGTCCGCTGCAGAAGCGACCACCACAGAGCGGTCCAACGTGCTATGGCCTAATGTTGACCCATCGTGGTCTCTGTCGGCGCCGCACATGCCTTGCCCGGCGCTTTACAATCGAATCCGCCTGCGAAACCCATTTTTCCGCCATGTCCCGAATTTGCCTCGCTCACGCGACGAACGATGCCCGATAACGGTTCTAGGAACGCGCTGGATGATGAAGCCGACGAGGCCGCGCCGGTTTCATTAAGGCGCGTGCTGTCGCTATTTGCGCCTTACCGACACCGCATCGCGGCGATAGCGGCGCTGATCACCTTAGGGGCGGCGGTGGGCCTGACGACCCCGTTTCTGCTGCGCGCGATCATCGACGAGGCGCTGCCCAAGGGCGACTTGGGCCTGCTTAGCCTTTTCGTCGCGGCCTTGATCGGCGCCGGCGCGGTCTCAGCGGTAATCAACGCGACCCACGCCATACTGTCGTCGCAGATCGGCCAAGCCATCATGCACGATCTGCGCGTGCGGGTTTATGGACACCTCCAGTCGCTGTCGCTGGGCTTCTTCACCCACGCCCGCGCGGGCGAAATCCAGTCGCGTATCGCCAACGATATCGGCGGGCTGCAATCTCTCGTCACCAACACCGCGCACGAGCTGGCCCGCAATCTCAGCCTCGTGATCATGACGGCGGTCGCGATGGTCTTGCTCGACTGGCGGCTGGCGCTGTTCTCGATGACCGTCATTCCGATCGTGGTGCGCCTGAGCGATCATGTCGGTCAGAAGCGCGAAGCCTATACGCATAGGCAGCAGGAGCGGATGGCCGACCTTTCGTCGACGGTGCAGGAGACGCTGTCGATCTCGGGCGTCATCCTGGCCCGGACCATGGGGCGGAAAGACTTTCTGGTCCGGCGCTTCACCCGAACCTCGGCCGATGTCGGCGCGCTCGAGGTGCGTTCCAGCACGGCGGGTGAGTGGCAGTGGCAGCTCATCTACCTGTTGCTCCAGGCGCTGCCGGCCCTGACCCTGCTCCTGGGCGGCTGGCTGATCAGCCGCGATGTGCCGATCACTATCGGCACGCTCGTGGCGATGATCGCCCTGCAGGAGCAACTACTCTGGCCGCTTGAGGAGGTCTTGCGCACGGGGATGGAAATTCGGACCACCCGAGCTCTGTTCGCGCGCGTGTTCGATTACCTCGATCGCCCCGTGGAAATCGTCGAGCGCCCCGACGCCATCGCGCTCCCCCCCGAGCGCATGCGCGGCGCCGTCGCGATCGAGAATGTGAGCTTCGCCTACGACAAGGACGGCGAGCCCACGTTGCGCGACGTCTCCATCGACATTCCCGCCGGATCGCACGTCGCCATCGTGGGCGCGACGGGGTCGGGCAAGACAACGCTCGGCTACCTTCTGGCGCGGCTATATGACGTCGATCAAGGCGCGATCCGGTTCGATGGCGTCGACATCCGCGACCTCAAACTCGCCTCGCTCAACGAGATGCTCGGCGTCGTCACGCAGGAGCCCTACCTGCTGAACGCGAGCATCGCCGACAACCTGCGCTTCGCCCGGCCCGAAGCCACCGACGCGGAGCTTGTCGCGGCGGCCCGCGCCGCGCAGATCGCGGCGCAGATCGAGGCGTTGCCGGAGGGCTACAACACGGTCGTCGGCGAGCGCGGCTATCGCTTCTCGGGCGGCGAGAAGCAGCGCTTGGCGCTTGCCCGCACCATCCTGCGCGATCCGCCGATCCTGCTGCTCGACGAGGCGACCAGCGCGCTCGACACCCAGACCGAGCAAGCGATGAGCGCGGCGCTGGCGGCGCTGTCGAAGGGGCGGACCACCATCACGATCGCTCACCGGCTCTCCACCGTTCGCTCGGCCGACTTGATCGTCGTCATGAAGCGCGGCCAGGTTGTTGAACGTGGGACGCATGACATGCTCATGGCGCAGGGCGGCGCCTATGCCGCCCTGCTGCGACCTGAGGAAGGCTAGGCCTGTCCAGGCGCGAGCGTGCGCCGCCAGCGCACGCCGATCAGGTTTTCAGGCTAAAGAGGTTTGCCTGCGTGTCGGGATCGGCGCTGGCTTCGCCAGCGCGTTCCTGGAGCCAACGGGTGTAAGTCTCGAGGGATGTCGTTGTTTCCTGACCTCGAGACGCCTTCACCTCAAGGCCATCTTCGCCGTACATGTCGCGCAGCTTCGCCACCGCCTCCAAGGCCGTCGCCGCCTGTCGTGGCGACATGTCCGCCACATCGCTAAGCTGGGAACCATTCTGTTCGCCTGATCGCCGCCGGCGGTGGTCCTTATCGAGCGCTGGGTTCCCTGCTTCCTGGGCTTGGTCACGCGGACTTAGCCCGGATGTCCTTTCGACGCGGGTCGTCGTGGACTGGCGTAACGCGTGCGCGGCCGCCAGCAGCGCGCCCAGCGGGGATGAAGAGGTCATCAAGCCACCTACAGCTAACGAGGCCAATCGATACGAAGCTGGTCACTCAGCGCTTCTTGAGTGCGCCGGCAGGCTGGCAGTACGGTTTGCTCGCCCGGTCCAGCCTTCCCGCAAGCTGGTGGGAGCGAAAGCCGCAGTGCGCCTTAACTGTCGTTGGCGTCATGGTTTGGCGGCCGGCTCGCCGCCCAAGGCCATATAGAGAACCATTTGGGCGTTCAGCTGATCGAAGCGGTTTTGAAGGACGGCGTTCTGGGCTACGCGCCGCCGCTCTTGAGCGTCCAAGACCGTTCTCAGCGGTATAGCTCCGGCATTGTACTGTTGGGCGTACAGGCTCTCGGCCTGGCGGGCGGCGGACAGTTCGCGAGCGAGCTGCTCACCTTGCGTCAGGGTCACGGCTCTGTTGGAAAGCGCGTTCTCGGTATCGCGCAGCGCATCGTAGAAGGTTTGCCGGAACTGTTCGGCCGCGAGCTCATAGTCGACCTTCGCCACGCCGACGGACAACCGAGCGCGACGGGCGTCGAGGAACGGAAAGCTCACCCCTCCGGTCAAGCCCACGCTCGGTGCGCGAAGAACGTTGCTGAGCGCGCTGCTGACGCCGCCGGCCGAGCCGGTGAGCGTAAGGCGGGGATAGGTGTCGGCCAGCGCCGCGTCTTGCGCGGCCAGCGCGCGGCGAAGCCTAGCCTGCGCTGCTGCAAGGTCGGGACGTCGGACCAGCAGGTCCGACGGGAGTCCCGCTGGGATTTCGGGCAGGTTGGCCATCGGGAGCGCCTTCGGCTCCGGTCCGTTATAGACGTGCTCGCCCAGCAGCGCCGCGAGAGCGTTTCGCGCCTCGGCGCGCGCTTGCTCAAGCCGAATGCGCTGGGCTTCTTGCGATGCAATGCTCTGCTCTGCGTCCTTCATCTCGACAGCCGATACCGCTCCGGCCTGATACCGGCGGGCGACGAGGTCGAAAGTGCGTTGGGCGTTCATCAAACTCTGGTCGCCGAGCGCCAGGCGCTCGTTGGCCAGCGCCAGCTGCCACCAGGCGCTCGCCGCCGAGCCGACCAAGGCCAGGCGCGTGGCCTCCAGATCCTGCTGGCTGGCTTGGGCCTCCCAACGCTCCATGTCCCGCTGAGCCGCCAGGCGGCCAAAGAGGTCCAGCTCCCAACTCGTCGTGATCGCGGCGCTTGAGGACAATGACGAGGCTCGTCCGCCCGTCACCGGTGCGCTCAGGCCATGGGAGACATCCGCGGCGATGGTTGGCTTCAAGCGCTGGCTGGCTAGGTCCAGCGACAGGCGCGCGCGCTTGAGACGAAGGCCGGCGGCGGCGAGGCTGGGGTTGTGCGCGGTTACCTGGTCGATGAGCCGGTCCAGGCGCGGGTCGCCGAGCGTCTTCCACCACTTCGTCGGCCGTGGCGCGGCTTCGGACGGCGCGGTCGCCCGCCATGTCGGCGCGGTGATCGTCGCGGGAGGGGTATAGGCGGTATGGGGGGCGAGGGCGCACCCCGCCAAGAGGACGGTGATCGGCAGGAGCGCCGCCGAATGGCGAAGACCGAGAATCGTCATGGCTAGACTCTGCTGAGTGCGTCGATGGGATCGAGGCGCGCGGCGTTACGGGCGGGCAGGTAGCCGAAGGCCACGCCGATGAGGGTGGAGCAGGCGAAAGCCGCGACGATGGAGAGCGGCGAGAACTGCATAACCAGTCCAGATCCGACCGCCGCCAGAAGGCCGGCGACGCCGAGCGCCAAGGCGATGCCAAGGGCGCCGCCAAGCAGGCAAATCAGCACCGCCTCGATCAAGAACTGTTGCAAGATGTCCGCGCGCCGCGCGCCGACCGCCATGCGAAGTCCGATTTCGGCGGTGCGTTCGGTGACGGAGACAAGCATGATGTTCATCACGCCGATGCCGCCGACCGCCAAGGATATGACGGCGATGGAACTGATCAGCAGCGTCATCGTCGCGGCTGTCTTTTCGATCATCTTGCGGATTTGGTCGTTGTTGCTGATGAAGAAGTCCTTCTTGCCGTGGCGCATCGTCATCAATTGGGTGACGGCGCCTTGCGCCGCGGCGACCGGAGACTGGTCGGATACGCGGACCGTCACGCTGCTCAGGTGAGAAACGCCCAGCATCCTGGTCATCACGGTGGTGTACGGCGCATAGATCGCCAGGCTGGAGTCGCGTCCGCCGGACGGCTTTCGCTGGATGACGCCGACAACTCTAGCCGGGGTCTGGCCCAGCATGATCGTCTGGCCGATGGCGGCCTCGCCGTGGGCGAAAAGAGCCTTGCGCGCGTTGTTGTCGAGCACGACGTCCTGTCGAATGCTCGCGACCGCTTCTGCGTCGAAGCCACGGCCTTCGGCGAACTTCAAGCCCTTGACCCGGAAGAAGTCGGCGCCCACGCCTGAGACCTCGGCGTTGGCCGTCACGCCTCGATAACGCGCGGCGACTGTCGTGAAGACACCAGGCGTCACGCTGTCGACGTAGGGCTGTTTCCTCAGCGCCTCGACGTCCGAGGGCGTTAACGTCTCGACCTTGTTCGCCTCGAGATCGCCGAAGTCCTTGCCGGGATAGAGATCGAGGGTGTTGGTCCCCAAGTCCGAGATCTGCTTCATGATCTGGCTGCGCGATCCGTTGCCGATCGCCACCACCGACACCACCGAGGCGATGCCGATGATCACGCCGAGCATCGTCAAAAGCGTCCGCAGCTTGTGGGCGGACATCGCGATCAGCGCCAGTTGGAAGCTCTCCGCGAGCTGGTGAATGGCGGCCAGTCTGAGCTTGCGCGCCAGGACCGGACGAAGCGCGGCGCTAGGCTCCGGAGCGCGGCGGCCTCGGTCGGCCACGATACGGCCGTCGCTGATCTCGATGACGCGCGGCGCGTGTTTCGCCACCGACATGTCGTGGGTCACCAAGATGATCGTATGGCCTTCGGCGTGCAGATCCCGCAAGATCTCCATCACCTTTTCGCCGCTGGCGCGATCGAGCGCCCCGGTCGGCTCGTCGGCCAGGATGATCTCGCCGCCATTGATCAGGGCCCGGGCGATCGACACGCGCTGCTGCTGACCGCCCGAGAGCTGGCTTGGCCGATGCGAGAGGCGTTCGCCAAGGCCTAGGCGGAGCAGCAGGTCGCGGGCGCGCGCGCGCCGCGTCTCGCGCGTGTCGCCCGCATAGATCGCGGGGGTTTCGACATTGGCGATCGCGCTCATCGCGGCCAGCAGATGGTAGCGTTGGAAGATGAAGCCGAACCGCTCGCGACGAAGCGCGGCTAAGTCATCCGGCCCAAGCGCCGCCGTATCCCGACCGGCAATCTGGTAGGTCCCCGCCGTGGGGCGGTCCAGACAGCCCAGGATATTCATCAGGGTCGACTTGCCCGATCCTGAGGCGCCGACAATGGCGACCATTTCGCCCGCGCGAATCTCAAGATCGACGCCGCTGAGGGCCGAGAACACGCCATCCCCGGTGGGATAGTCGCGCCCTACGCCGACCAGGCGAAGGAGGGGCGGGGCGTCCATCAGAAGCCGCCCATGAAGGCCGCCGCCGGATCGATGCTGTCACCGGCTACGGTTTCGCCAACCACCACCTTGTCGCCCTCGGTCAGTCCATCGACGACCTCCACCGAGACCTTGTTGTTGAGGCCAATGCGAATAGGGCGTGTGGCGATCTTGCCTTTGGCCAGTTCGACCCGCACAGGATAGCGTCCGTCGGACAGGCGTGGCCCCAGCGCGGTGGCGGGAATCCTCAGCACCCCGCGCTTGGACGCCAGGATAATCGAGACCTGCGTGGTCATCATCGCGCGCAAGCGGCCATCCGGATTGGGGACCTCAAGCAACGCGCTGTAATAGATGGCCGAGGCCGCCGGCGCGCCCTGCGTCGCCGCGCCGGAGGCTGGTCCCAGTTCATTGACGATCGTATCGGGAACCGCCTGCACCTGGGTGAGGCGCGCATGGTAGGCCCTGTCCGGATCGCCAAGGATGGTGAAGCGAGCCAACTGACCCGGCTTGACCTTGATGACGTCGGCCTCGGAAACGTTGGCCTTGACGCGCATGGTGTCGAGCCTGGCCAACACCACGATGGTCGGGACCGACAGAGCCGAGCTGACCGTTTGGCCCTGTTTGGTGGCGACCGACACCACCACCCCATCGATCGGCGCGACGATGCGGGTGTAGCCAAGATTGACTTCCGCGTTGGCGACGCTGACGCTGGCCTGGCGAACCTGGGCCTGGGCCGAGATCACGGCGGCGCGGGCGCTTTTGAGGTCCGCCTCGGCCATCTCGAAGTCGGCTTGCGATGTCGCCAGGCCCGGGCCCATGTCCTGCTGACGTTTGAACGCGAGTTCGGCGCGGGCCAGCGCGGCTTGGCGGGCGGTCTCCTGGGCCTTGGCGTTGGCGAGCTCCGCGCGCGCGACGCTTAGGGCGTTGGTCTGAGGCTGGGGGTCGATCTGAGCGATAAGGTCGCCCTTTCGCACGCGCTGGCCCAGCGTGACCTCGAGCGTCTGAACTTGGCCAGACACCTGGGCGCCCACGCCGACAAGTTGGCTTGGCTCAAGCTTGCCATTGGCGATGACGGCGTCCTCGATATCGCCTCGGCTGACGACGGCCGTAAGAAGTTCAGGCGACTTATGGGAGGCGAGCACCGTTCGAATTGACACGGCGCCGACGGCGATCACGGTGAGGACGGCGCCGATGATCATGCGACGTTTCATGGCGCAGGTGATGCTCCAGAATTAGGGCGTGCGGGGATGGGCTGACTTTCGCGGGCGGCGGCAGGCTTGGATCTGGATCTGGCGGCGCCGCTGGCCTAGAGCCAGCGGCGTAAGGCCCGCTTATCGAGGCGCTTCGCATCCCTTGGCGATAAGCATGCCGCGCAGAAAGCCGCGGCGGGCCACGCCCGCCGTGATGGCGTTCTCCAAGCGACGGTCCGCGGACGCCGCGCCCGAGACCTGCCGCACCAAACCGCGGAAAGGAATGATGCTGTCCACCAGCATCTTGCCGCCTTCTTCGGCCATTTTGCCGGGGCTGCTCTTGGGTTTGTCGCCGGCGTCGAAATCGGGGCCAAGCGCTTCGTTCAAGGCGGCGATTTCGGCCTCGATCGCCTTGCAGCTTTCGAGGTCCTTCAAGCCGTAGGGCGCGTCGCGAGCTTTTTGGAGGGGAGCCGGAATCTCAATCTTGGCCACGCCCAGATCGCGGGCGGGCTGGGAGCCAATGTCCATGGCCTTCTTGCGCGCCTCACCCGAACCGCCCGCCTTCGGCGTTTCGGCGGTCTTGGAGGCGTTCTCGGCGGGCGTCTCCGCCTTGGCCTGAGCGAGGGCGGGTCCGGCGAGGATCGCCACGGTGGTCAGCAGCGAGAAGAATGCATATTTTTTCAGAGCCATCACATGGTCCGTATTTATAGATTATTGGCGGTGAGCCTATTTTCTAGGCGTCGATCCAAGTAAACTTCTCATCAAATTTAACAGAAGATCGATTTTCGCCCGGGGTTCGACTATGAAGGCGCGCGATGTGTTGTCGGGCTAGGCCGGGCTTGGAGGGCGTCATTGGTCTAATTTGGCCGCTATTTTGGCGTGCTCTTTCGGTGGGCGCGGCCAGCGTTAGCGTCGGAGGCGCCGGCGAAGCTGTTATGAGGCGGCGTCGTTGTGCAGGTATGGAGCGTTGGTGGAGTGACTGTGGAGGCGGTCAACTTCCTCTTTGTCGGGAAGGAGAAAGCTCTAAGACCTGGAGCGCTTACAACGCGGCGGTCCAAATGTTGCAAGAGTTTGACCTCAATCTCCTGACGACTTTGCATAGCCTCATCGTCACGCGCAGTGTCACACTTTCCGCCCAGCGCCTGGGTGTCAGTCAGCCGGCCGTCAGCCGTTCGCTGGGTCGGTTGCGCGAGCTTCTCAACGACCCGCTCCTGATCAAGACCAATAGCGGCATGGCCCTAACCCATCGCGCCAAGTCCCTTGAGGCGCCCCTCTGCCGCTGGTTGATCCTCCCTCGTTTCAGTGGACACCCATGCTAGCTTTTCGGAGCTGGAGA
>NZ_LSJA01000087.1 GCF_001556515.1 Caulobacter sp. CCH9-E1
AATGTCAAACGGCGTCCAAAGCTGACCCCCAATATGCGTCCAAAGTTGACCCCTCTACGCTCTGTTCCCGGACCGGCGGCGAGGCGCGTAGCGGTCAGCTAGCGCAGCGCGTCGCCGCCTAGTGAGCCACTGATCTTTCAGCTGCCCGGAGGGGGTCTGGGGGAGGTTGAACAAGTTGTGGATGACGCTGGGCGCGCCGGTCAGGCGCGGTTCCTGAGCCGCCAGCTGTCATTGCCGGTCTCGACGATGTCGCAGTGATGAGTCAGGCGGTCGAGCAGCGCCGTGGTCATCTTGGCGTCGCCGAAGACGGTGGGCC
>NZ_LSJA01000088.1 GCF_001556515.1 Caulobacter sp. CCH9-E1
CCTGTGTATTGCGATGTAGGTCAAGCGTTGGCTTGATGGTTGGCGGGCGTAGCTCGTTGGGTCCCTGGCCTTGAGGCCGAGATGCCGGCAAGGGCGCGTCCGCCAGTCAGATTTTCCGAACAGTCGCACGGGCGGGACGCGTTTGCGTTCGAGCTCGAACACAGGAGCGGAGCGATGACGCAGAGATGCGCGGCCGGCGTGGATGTCGGGCGTGATTGGCTGGACGTGGGGCTTGCCCCGTCCGGCAAGGTGTTCCGGACCGCCAACGGCCCGTCGGGGATCGAGGCGCTGGTGGCCCGGCTCAGAGGGGAAGGCGCGGGCAAGGTGGTGCTGGAGTCGATCGGGGGCTACGGCGCGCGGCTGGTGCGGCGTCTGGCCCAGGCTGGCTTCGAGGTCGGGGTGGTGGATCCCAAGCGGATCGCGGCCCTGCGGGTGGCCGAAGGCCGGCGCGCCAAGACCGACAGGCTGGACGCGAGCCTGATCGCGCGCTTCGCTCTTTTGATGCAGGACGCCGCTCGCCCCGTACCCGACGCCAAGGCCTTCGAGATCCGGGCCCTGTCCACGCGCCGCCGTCAGCTGGTGGAGATGGCGGCCATGGAGAAGGTCCGCCTTAAGCAAACCCTGGACGAGGCGGTCGCCGACAGTTGCCGCCAGGCGATCGCCTGGCTGGCGGCCGAACGCGCCAGGATCGAAGCCCGTCTAGAGGCCGAGCTTATGGCGACCCCGGACGGCCGCGCCCGCGACGTCCTCTTGCGGACCATTCCCGGCGTGGGTCCCGCTGTCAGCATGACCTTGCTCGCCGACCTGCCCGAGCTGGGAAGCCTGGACCGCAAGGCCGTCGGCAGCCTGGCTGGCCTGGCGCCCCACCCCAACCAGAGCGGAACCCGCCTTGGAGCCGCCCACATCGGCGGTGGCCGTCCTTGCGTGCGCGCGGCGCTCTACATGGCCGCCGTCTCCGCCGTCCGCTCCGACAACGGGTTTAGGCGCGAGTACCTGGCTATGCGCCACGCCGGAAAACCCGCCAAGGTCGCCCTCGTCGCCATCGCCAGGAAGATCGTCGTCGCCGCCAACGCCATGCTCAAATCAAACCAGCCCTGGCAAAAGCCCGATTGA
>NZ_LSJA01000009.1 GCF_001556515.1 Caulobacter sp. CCH9-E1
TCGGGGAAGAAGGTGTCCCAGGCGCCGTCCGGGGTCGCGCCGTACTTCACCGCCATCGCCGTCATCGGGCACTTGAAGCCGCAGGCGGCGAAGACCACGCTCTCGACCGCCACCAGGCCGCCGGCGATCCACAGCCAGGGGCCGGTCGCGCCGGTGATCCCGGCCGCCAGCACCACCAGCGACGCGCCGGCCATCACCACATAGATCAGCGTGTGCGCGGCGCGCACCAGGGTCAGGCGTTGGGCGTTGGTCATGGCTAAGCTTAAGCCCTTCTCCCCTTGCGGGAGAAGGTGGCCCGCGCAGCGGGACGGATGAGGGGTTTCTCGGCGGTGCGACCCCTCATCCGGCGCTTCGCGCCACCTTCTCCCGCAGGGGGAGAAGGACTATCTCAACCCCATGCCCCTTTCCCCCGACATCCTGGCCTGGCGCGACGAGATGCTCCGGCCGCCGGGGCCGCTGAACGGCCTGGCGCGGGCGACGCAGCGGCGGATCAACCGGATGATCCCCGAGAAGGTCCACGCCGCGATCACCACGGCGATCGAGGGCATGACGCGGGGCATGCTGACCGGCTCGGACGTCTTGACCGGCGCGCCCCAGCTCGGCCTGTCGCTGGACGAGCGGCGGGCGCGGGCGGCCAAGGCGATCGACGGCTGGAAGAAGACGGCCGCCGTCGAGGGCGGGGTGACCGGGGCCGGGGGCTTCCTGGCGGCGGCGGCCGACTTTCCGCTGCTGATGAGCTTCAAGATCAAGCTGCTGTTCGAGATCGCCGCCATCTTCGGCCACGACAGGACGACGCTGAGCGAGCGCTTGTTCATCCTGCACATCTTCGAGCTGGCGTTCTCGGACGCCGAGCACCGCGCGCGGGTGATGGACGCGATGCAGGACTGGGATTTGAAGGCTCATCCGGCCCACCTCGACGACTTCGACTGGCGCGCCTTTCAGCAGCAGTACCGCGACCACATCGACCTGGCGAAACTGGCCCAGTTCCTGCCCGTGGTCGGCGCGCCGCTGGGAGCCCTTGTGAACTGGCGGCTCGTGGAGCGGCTGGGGCATACGGCGGTGATGGCGTACCGGATGCGGGCGGAGCAGGGGGCTTAGTCCAAAGATCCTCCCCCGCGATGCGGGGGAGGTGGCCCAGAGGGCCGGAGGGGGCCAGCTCGGCCGATGTCCAGTTTGCCCCCTCCGTCGCTTCGCGACCACCTCGTGTGATGGAGATGAGCTAGCGTGAGGAGCGGCCGGTCGAGGCGCT
>NZ_LSJA01000089.1 GCF_001556515.1 Caulobacter sp. CCH9-E1
TCCCCGCCCCGGACAGGGCGCCCTGAAGACTCGCCTCGGCGAGATTCTGCGCGTCGACCAGGCCGGCGAGTTGGCCGCCGTCCATATTTATCGCGGCCAGGCCGCCGTGATGCGGAACGCGCCCGGCCGCGAGCGGATCGCCAATCAGCTTAAGGAGATGGAGGGCCACGAGCAGGTTCACCTGTCCCGCTTCGATGAGCTTCTGACCGAGCGCGGCGTGCGCCCGACCCTGATGTCGCCGGTCTGGCGCGCCGCGGCCTTCGCCCTCGGCGCCGGCACCGCCTTGATGGGCGACAAGGCCGCCCACGCCTGCACCGAGGCGGTTGAGTCGGTGATCGAGAAGCACTATGCCGGCCAGATCGCGGAACTGAAGGACCGCGATCCCGAACTAGCCGCCGAGCTCTCGCAATTCCGCGACGACGAGCTCGCCCACCGCGACCTCGCCGTGGAAGAAGGCGCCCGCGAGGCGCCCGGCTATCCGCTGCTCAGCGCCGTCATCCAGGCCGGCTGCCGCGCGGCGATCAAGATCAGCGAGAAGATCTGAACCCGGCGCTTGGCGCCGCTCGCGGCGACGCCTACCGATGCTCCCCAACATCTTCGCGTTGGGGAGTCGCCG
This sequence comes from Caulobacter sp. CCH9-E1, assembly GCF_001556515.1. Taxonomy (GTDB): domain Bacteria; phylum Pseudomonadota; class Alphaproteobacteria; order Caulobacterales; family Caulobacteraceae; genus Caulobacter. Next base: position 617 of record NZ_LSJA01000089.1, read on the forward strand.
CCTTGTCCGTCCGTATCCGCGCCCTGGCAGCCTGCGCCGCCTCTCTGCTGACCCTGTCCGCCACAACCGGCGCCTCCGGCGCGGAGCCCCTGAAGACCAGCGCCCTGTCCCTCGAGACCGGCGGGCCGATGCCCGCCGAACAGCAGGCGCTGGGCTTCGATCACGCGGACCTGAAGTTCAAGATCCTGCCCGACAAGAAGGCGATCGAGGGCGAGGCCACCCTGACCTTCACGGCCAAGTCGCCGCTGGACAAGCTGGTCCTAGACTTCGACCGGGTGTTCGCGATCAGCAAACTGACGATCGACGGCAAGACGCTGAAACCCTCGTCATGGACCAATCCCGAAGGCCGCATGACCATCACCCTGCCCCGCCGGGTTTCGGCGGGTAAGGCGGTCACGGTCGCGATCACCTATGCGGGCGTTCCGCTGGAGGCCAAGCGCGCCCCGTGGGACGGCGGCTTCGTGTGGAGCAAGACCCCGACCGGCGAGCCGTGGATCGCCACGGCCGTGCAAGGCGACGGCTGCGACCTCTTCTGGCCCTGCATCGACTATCCGACCGGCGAGCCCAAGCTGGTCGACCTGCACATCACCGTCCCCTCGCCTCTGGTCGCCCCCGCCAATGGCCTCTTCTTAGGGATGACCGAGAAGGACGGCTGGCGCACCTACAACTGGCGGGCCAAGACCCCGAACACCTACGCCATAGCTCTGGATGTCGGCCCCTACGAGCAGCTGATCGCCATCTACAAGAGCCGCTACGGCGACAGCTTCCCGATGTCGTTCTGGTACCTGAGAGGCCGGGCCGAGAAGGCCCAGGCGCTGTTCGCCGAGTTCACGCCGATGCTGGACTTTTATGAACAGATGATCGGCCCCTACCCTTTCCGCGACGAGAAGATGGGCGTGGTCGAGACCCCGCACCTGGGCATGGAGCACCAGACGATCAACGCCTACGGCAACGACTACCGCAAGGACGTCTACGGCTTCGACTGGCTGCTGCAGCACGAGTTCGCGCACGAGTGGTTCGGCAACCAGCTGACCAACGCCGACAATGACGACATGTGGCTTCACGAGGGCTACGGCAGCTACATGCAGCCGCTGTTCTCCCAGTGGCTGCACGGCGACATGGAGTACATGGCGCGCCTGAACCAGATGCGCGTCGACACCAAGAACCGCTTCCCGATCGTCTCGGGCCGCGCCCTGAAGGAGGACGAGGTCTATAACGGTGATCGCGGCCCCGGGAACGACATCTACTACAAGGCCGCCAACGTCCTGCACACGCTGCGGGCCCTGGTCGGCGACGAAGCCTTCTTCAAGATCACCCGCATCGCGGTCTACGGCACGCCGGACCCTCGGCCTGGCAATTTCGCGCCGCGCTATCTGAGCACCAAGGACTTCATCAAGATCGTCAATCAGGTGACCGGCAAGGATTATGGTTGGTTCTTTGACGTCTATCTCTATGAAGCCCAGCAGCCCGAGTTGCTGGAGTCGCGCGAGGGCGATGACCTGCTGCTGACCTGGAAGACCCCGAAGGACAAGCCCTTCCCCATGCCGGTGGAGGTCAAGGTCGGAGACAAGGTCGTGACCGCGCCGATGACCGGCGGGACCGGCCGGATCACTGTCGGCGCCGCCACGTCGGTGATCGTCGACCCGGCGTCAAAAGTGCTTCGCCGTCAACCTTATCTTGAAGCTTACCAAGCCTGGAAGAAGACCAAGGACGAGGCGGACCGGGCGGCGGCAGAGGCAAAGAAGAAAGCCGAGTCCGGACAAAAGTAATCTTCAAGAGGACATTGCGCGAGGCGGGAAAGTCATATTTGGCTAACCGCGTTCGTTCACCAGTTGGCGTAATCTACACCTTAAGACGAGGACGCCATTTGGAGATCCTCGCATGTTCCTCAAGCCCCGCCATATCGTTCCCGCGGCCCGCGGCGCCCTTGTCGTGGGCGGCCTGGCCGTGGTGGCGTTGACCCTCGGTCCGTTCGCGGGCGCCGAGGAAATCCTCGGTCTGAGCGACAAGGTCGCTCACGCGCTCGCGTTTGGCGCTCTCCTGGCCGTTGCGTTCTTCGCCTTCCCGTTCCGTCGCCGACTGGACATGATGCTCATCGCGCTGGCGATCGGGGCCGTCGTCGAGATCGCCCAAACCTACGTCGCGCGCAGCAGCAGCCTGGCCGATTGGGTGGCCGACGCGATTGGCGTCTACGCCGTCTACGCGATCAGCATGATCGAACGCTGGCGCTGGATGATCCGTGAGCAAGGCTCGCTGACCTTCGCCGAGATCGCCGCCATGGACGCTCGTCGCGCCTCGCGTCGCGCCAAGGTCGTCTTCGAACCCCAGGAGGGCTCGGCCGAAGCCGCTAACTTCGCCGAGCGCGCCTCGCAACGGTTCCCGGCTCGCTAATCAGGTAATGCGCTTGACGCTGACCGGGTCGCTACCTGGGAAGCTCTCTTCCAGGCCTTCGTCCAGCAAGGCTTCCTGACGGTTTTCGGCCGTCTCGACCTTGTCGGCGAGCTGGTCATGCTTCTCACCCTCGCGGAGCGGCTCTTCCGCTTCGCGGGTGTGGGGAGCGTCGAACGACTTATCCTCGGGCCGCACTTGGCCGTCAGGCGCCATGTCCGCGGTCGGCGCCGCGGTGCCGTGAGTGAAATGGCGGTCGTCGCCCTTTTGGATGTCGGGTCGGGTCATGACTTATCTCCGATGGCTTGAGCCTCGGAGATAAAACCCTCCCGCCAAGGTTCCGGTTGCATCGGAACGCCGAGCGGAAGCCTCAGGCCTCCAGCTCGATGTCCCAGTACAGATAGTCCAGCCAACTGACGTGCAGCCTGCCCGGCGGGAAGCGTCGCCCCCGCTCCTGCAACTCATGCATCGAAGGCCGACGCGCGTGGTGATAGGGCTGCATGCCCGCCTCGCGCGGGGTTCGGCCGCCCTTGCTGAGGTTGCAGGGCGCGCAGGCCGTGACGATGTTTTCCCAGGTGGTTCGCCCGCCGCGTGAGCGTGGGATGACGTGGTCGAAGGTCAGGTCCTCGGTCGCGCCGCAGTACTGACAGCTGAAAGCGTCACGCAGGAACAGATTGAAGCGGGTGAAGGCCGGCGGACGCTCTTGCGGGACGTACTGCTTCAGCGCCACGACGCTGGGCAGTTTCATCTCGAACGATGGCGAATGGACCACTTGGTCGTAGCTGGCCACGACATCGACCCGGTCCAGGAACACCGCCTTGATCACCTCCTGCCAGGGCCAGAGGGACAGCGGATAGTAGCTAAGCGGCCTGAAGTCGGCGTTGAGCACGAGGGCCGGCATGCCCGACGGGGGGCGTGTGAGGACCTGCATCAGATCCTCCCTTCGAGGCGAGCGGCTAGACGCCCAGGGCCTCGGCTGAGGGGGTACGCGACAGGACTGAAGACGGGCCTCCTTCCTACGCAATTCTGGGAATCGGCATTCATTCCCGAACGCAGACAAAGGATGGGCCATATCGGCGACAGAACCAAGACATCTGTCGCCGTGCTTCAAAAAGGCGCGATCTCTCGCCGCTTCACCGCCCCGTAGCACGCCCAGAGCAGGTGCGCGGCGACACCCCTGTAGGGTCGCCAAAGCTCGGCGCGACGATAGGCCAGCTTCTCGTTGGGGCGGATCTCGGCCTTGTCCATCCAGCGCATGGCCTCCTGCAGGGCCACGTCCCCGCCGGGGAACATGTCCATCCGGCCTTGGGTGAACATCAGATAGACCTCGGCCGTCCAGCGACCGATCCCGGTGATCGCGGTCAGCGCGGCCACCGCCTCGTCATCGGAGAGGCCCGGCAAGGCGTCGAAGTCGCAGGTTCCCGAGACATGGGCCTCCGCGATCGCTCGCGCGTAACGCGCCTTGGGCCGCGATAGCCCGAGCGACAGCAGGTAGGCGTCCTCATGCGCCAGCACCGCCTCGGGCGTCATGTCCGGCAAGCCCGCTTCGACCCGCGCCCAGATGGCCGCCGCCGAGGCCAGAGAGACCTGCTGCTGCACGACCATTTTCAGCAGTCCCGGAAAACCGCCAAGGCCCACCCGCCAGTCGAAGGCCGGCGTCACCGCCTCGATCGCGGCCAAGGCCGGATCGGCGTCGGCCAGGACCTTGCGGGCTTCCAGGAGGGCGTCTGCGGCGGGCGGAACGAACATGGATCGCAGGTGGAGACCTTCCGGAGCGATGGCAATCCGAAACTTGCGCCCTACTCGATCGCGGTGATCTCGATTTCCCCGCCAGGCGCCGCGGCGGTTTCGCCGACCGCCTTGCCCAGCAGGGCCCGCGCGATCGGCGCGATATAGGAGACCGAGCCCTTGGCCGGATCGGCCTCGTCCTCGCCGACGATGCGGAAGGTCTGCACCCGGCCGTCCTTGCGCTCGAAGGTCACGCGGTCGCCGAACTGGGCGACGGTCTTGGCTGGGTCGCGCTCCGTCAGCTGGGCGGTCGCCCGGCGGGCCGACCAGTAGCGCAGGTCGCGGGTGGCCCGCGCCATGGCCGTGCGATCGCCATCGGCCGCGCCGCCGGCGCTCTGGGCGGCGGCGTAGGCCCCGCGCGCCGCCGCGAGCTCGGCCTCGATCTGGGCCAGCCCTTCCGGCGTGACGAGATTGGGATGCGGAGAGATCGGGCGGTCGGGCAGATCGGCCGCGAAAGCCTCGCTGTCGCCCTCTTTGGTGAAGGCGACGCTCATGGCCGCTCGGAAGTCTGGATCATTGAGAATTCGCCTGCGACGCGCGATGGGCGGCGTCGAAGGCCTAACGCGTCCTGGTCTGGTTAGCTCCCTATGCGGAGCGCTTCAAGGCGGAGCGCCTTGCGGCCAGACGACGCGGCGGCGGCGGCCCTCGGGCCGCCCACCGATTACGAACGGTTCGCTTACAGGACGACGCGAGCGACAGCAGCCGCCACGGCCAGGGCGATGACCAGGAAATAACCGCCCGCAAGGCGGTCGAAGGCGTTCTCAAAGGCGTTTACGTAACGAAGCATATCGGTAGCCCCTCAGGCGTTTTTCGTCCTTGCTCACGACGAGCGATCGGCGACCGGTGGGGTCAAGCCAATCTGGACAGTGCTTAGATAGCGCAAATCTAAACGACGTCAAGATGATCTTTACAGCGTTTGGATGAAATTTTAGAAAGCTATGGTTAGAGTGAGGCCGATGACCACCGCCACCGTCGAATCCCGCCCCTATCACCATGGCGATCTCAGCCGCGCGCTGGTCGACGCCGCGCGCAAGATACTTGAGACCGACGGGCCCGCCGCCCTCTCGCTAAGGGCTGTGGCGCGAGAGGCCGGGGTCAGCCCGGCCGCGCCCTACCACCACTTCAAGGACAAGGCCGAGCTGCTGGAAGCCGTGGCGCACGAGGGCTGGGTCGAACTGGACCAGGCGCTTTCGAAGGCGCGGACCCTGACCACCGACCCGGGCGAGCGCATGACCAATCTGGGCGTCGCCTATGTCTGCTTCGCCCGCGACAACCCCGCGATCTATCGCGTGATGTACGACTGCTCGCGCGACAAGGACGCTCTGCCCGACCAGTTGAAGGAAGGCGGCGCCTATTGCCAGGTGCGCGACACCCTGGCCGAGCAATCCAGGAGCCCCCTGGCCGAGATCGACCTGGAGCTGGCCACCATCGCCGGCTGGTGCGCGGGCCACGGCCTGGCCGAGATGATCGGCTTCAAGCAGTTCGCGCACCTCAAGGAAATACTGGGCGGCGAAGAGGCCTTCCTGCGGGCGGTGTTCCAACACCTGGGCATGTTCGCGAAGTTCGCCGAAGACTGAGCGTGGCCTTCGTCACCCGGTTCGCCCCCTCTCCGACGGGCTATCTGCATCGCGGCCACGCCTACGCCGCGCTGACCGCCTACACGGCCGCACAGAACGCGGGCGGTCGCTTCCTGCTGCGGATCGAGGACATCGACGTCACCCGCAGCCGTCCAGAATACGACGCGGCGATCCTGGAAGACCTGACTTGGCTAGGCCTGTCCTGGGAGGAGCCGGTTCGTCGGCAATCCGAGCACTTGGGCGACTATCACGCCGCCATCGAGGCGCTGCGCGCCCGCGGCCTCGTCTATCGCTGCTTCAAGACTCGCAAGGAGATCGACATCGGCCGCGCGCCGCACGAGCCCGCCGTCCCCTATGTCGGCGCGCCGCTGCCGCCGGACGAGGAGGCCGAGCGCCTGGACCGCGGCGAAGCCTTCGCCTGGCGGCTGTCCTTGGCGGCGGCGCGCGAGGCGCTGGGCGGCTTCGAAACCCTGACCTTGATCGAGGAAGGGGCGGGACCGAACGGCGAGACGGGCCTGATCCAGGCGCGTCCTGAAACCGCCGGCGACATCGTGCTGGCCCGCAAGGACGTCGGGGTCGCCTACCACCTCGCCGTCGTCCACGACGACGCCCTGCAAGGCGTCACCCACGTGATCCGAGGCTGCGACCTCTTCGAGGCGGCTCATATCCAGCGTCTGCTGCAGGCCCTGCTCGACCTGCCGACCCCGACCTATCGCCACCACGGCCTGCTGGTTGGCCCCGACGGCAAGCGTTACGCCAAGCGCGACAAGGCGCAGACCTTGCGCGAACTGCGCGCGAGCGGCGTGACCGCGACGGCGCTGCGAGAAGAGCTGGGCTTTTCCTGAAGCCTCAGCGGCTCCAATAGCGATAGCAATAGGCGGGCTGGAAGCCCTCGGCGGCGTAGAGGGCGATCGCCGGCGCGTTGTCGGCCTCCACCTGCAGCCAGGCGCGCTCGACGCCCTGTCGGCGAGCTTCAGACAGCAGGGTCAGCAGCACCCGCCGCGCCAGGCCCTTCCGACGATGGGCCGGAACCGTGCGCATGCCGAAGACGCCCGCGAAACCGCCGCCCAGCGCCGCGACGCCGATCGCCGCCGGCGCGCCGTCGACATCTAGCCGCGCGAAGCAGGCGGGCGGCGGCATCCGACCCAGCGCCTCGATCCGCTCGCGGCCGTCCTCGGGATCGCCCGCCGAGGCGGTGAACACCGTCTCGAAGGTCTCGTCCGCCGAGAAAGACAGACGCACCAACGGATCACCCTCCCCGTCCGTCGCGCCGACCATCACCAGGGTGTCCTTGCCCTCGCGGTAGCCCCGCGCGGCGAGTTGGCCGGCTAAGTCCGCCGGCGCAAGAACACCGTCCGTCAGCTTGAAGCGCGGCGGCAAGCCCCGCGCGGCGTACCAGGCCTCGACCGCGTCGATAGCGGCCTCGACATCGCGATCAGGCGCCGCCAGCGGCCAGCAGGCGTTGATCCGCATGGAGTAGCCGGACGACGCGTTCAGACGCCAGCCGCCCAGCCGCTTCCGCTCGCGCGCGGGCCAGGCGTCGTCAGCCAGCGGTTCGAGAATGGCCGGATCGATCACTTCTCGGACAGGAGCTTCTCGACCAGCGCCCGGACCTCGGGCGCGGACCAGTCGGCGGGCCCCGCCAGCCGGGCGCGCTCTCGGCCCTGGCGATCATAGATCACCGTGGTGGGATAGCCCGCCGCGCGCGGCTCCAGGTCGAAGGACAGCTTGTAGGAAGGATCGCGATAGGTCTTCAGCGGCGGGTTCGCGGCCATTTCGGCCTGGACGAGGTTCAGATCGCTGTCGCGGTCGACGCTGATCGGCAGCACGGTGAGCGGCTGGGTCGCGTAGGCGGCCTGCAGCTTGGCCAGGGTCGGCATCTCGGCCTTGCACGGCGCGCACCAGGTGGCCCACAGGTTCATGACCACGACCCGTCCTTTGAAGTCGGCCAGGGTCGCTGGCTTTCCGTCCAGGCTGGTGAACACCGTCGCCGGCGCAGCACGGGGGGCGGCGGGCACGTCCAGCTTTGCAAGCGTCCCCTTCTTGAATTCTGTGAGGTCGGCGGGACCATGGGGTTTGAACGAAGCAGCGACGATGACGTATAGAACCGCCGCCACGCCCAAGAGGAGGACGCCCGCAAGCGCCAGCCTCAAGGGATTGCGCTTCGCAGCGCCCGGCTCGTTCTGACCCGACTGGACTTCGCTCATATGACCGACCACGCCTCCGATACGCCCCAGGCCGCCAAAGGCCAGGGCCAAGCCATGTGGGGCGGTCGCTTCTCGGCCAAGCCCGCCGAGCTGATGCAGGCGATCAACGTCTCCATCGGCTTCGACAAGCGCCTGTGGGCGCAGGACCTGGCAGGCTCGCGCGCCCACGCCCGGATGTTGATCAGCCAAGGTGTGATTGCAAGCGCCGACGGCGAGGAAATTCTGAAAGGCCTCGACGCCATCGAGGGCGAGATCGCCGCGGGCGCCTTCCCGTTCCGCGACGAATACGAAGACATCCACATGAACATCGAGGCGCGGCTGCGCGAGCTGATCGGCCCGACGGCCGGCCGGCTGCACACAGCGCGCTCGCGCAACGACCAGGTGGCCGTCGACTTCCGCCTTTGGGTCCGCGACGCGTGCGACCGTTCCGTCGGCCAGCTGGAAGCCCTGCAAAAAGCGCTTCTGGCTCAGGCGGAGACCTATGCCGACGCCCTGATGCCGGGCTTCACCCACCTGCAGCCGGCCCAGCCGGTGACGTTCGGCCACCACCTGATGGCCTATGTCGAGATGTTCGGCCGTGACGCCTCGCGCTTCCGCGACGCCCGCGCCCGCATGAACGAGTGCCCGCTGGGCGCGGCCGCCCTGGCCGGCTCGCCCTTCCCGATCGACCGTCACCAGACGGCGGCGGCGCTGGGCTTCGACCGTCCGACGGCCAATTCGTTGGACAGCGTCTCGTCGCGCGACTTCGCCCTGGAAGCCCTGTCGGCCGCCTCGATCACCGCCACGCACCTGTCGCGCCTGGCCGAGGAGATCGTGCTGTGGACGACGCCGATGCTCGGTTTCATCAAGCTGACCGACGCCTTCACGACCGGCAGCTCGATCATGCCGCAAAAGAAGAACCCCGACGCGGCCGAGCTGATCCGCGCCAAGGTCGGGAGGATCCTGGGCTCGCTGACGACCCTGACCGTGGTCATGAAGGGCCTGCCGCTGGCCTATTCGAAGGACATGCAGGAGGACAAGGTCCCCACCTTCGAGGCCTTCGACGCCCTGGAACTGGCCCTGCTGGCCATGGCCGGCATGGTCGCCGACCTGACGCCGAACACCGACAACATGGCCAAGGCGGCCGGCGCGGGCTTCTCGACCGCCACCGACCTCGCCGATTGGCTGGTGCGGACGCTGAACATGCCTTTCCGCGACGCCCACCACGTGACAGGGTCTGCGGTGAAGACGGCCGAAGGCCTTGGCGTCGATCTGGCCGATCTTACCTTGGAGCAGTTCCAGGCGATCGAGCCTCGGATCACCCAGGACGTCTACGCCGTCCTGACCCCGGCCGCCTCGGCGGCCAGCCGCATGAGCTATGGTGGGACCGCCCCCGCCCAGGTCCGCGCCCAGATCGCGCGTTGGAAGGAAGTTCTGGCATGACGTTTGGTCGCCCCCTCACCGTTCTGACGCTGGCGGCCCTGGCCGTTACGGCCGCGGCCTGCGGCAAGCAGGGCGCGCTCGAGCGTCCCGCGCCCCTCTGGGACCCGGCCAAGAAGGCCGCCTGGGAGGCCGAGCGTCGCGCCGCCTCGGCCCAGGCCAACCAGCCGGCCCGCGTCGGCGGCACGCAAGAGGTCCGTGACCCGGCCTCCAGCAACCGCACCATCCGCGCCGCGCCGCTGCCCGGCACCAAGGATCCGTTCGGCGGTCCGTCCGCCGCCGGTTTCCCCGGCGCCACGCCTAACTAGGACCTCGCGTTGAACCACTTCGAGTATGGCCCCGAGGGCCTGGCCTGCGAGGGCGTTCCCCTGGCCAAGATCGCGGCCGAGGTCGGCACGCCGGTCTATGTCTATTCCCGCGCCACGCTGGAGCGGCACTTCACGGTCTTCCGCGACGCCCTGGCCCTGGCGGGCGTCGTCGATCCGCTGATCGCCTACGCGGTGAAGGCCAATTCCAACGTCGCGGTGCTGAAGGTGCTGGGCGACCTCGGCGCGGGGGCCGATACGGTCTCCGAGGGCGAGATCCGCCGCGCCCTGGCGGCCGGCATCCCGGGCGAGCGCATCGTTTTCTCCGGCGTCGGCAAGACCCGCCGCGAGATCGCCTTCGCCCTGTCCGTCGGCGTCGCCGAAATCAATGTCGAGTCCGAGCCCGAGCTCGACCTGATCGCCCAGGTCGCCGCCGAGATGGGCGTGAAGGCCAAGGTCGCCTTCCGCGTCAATCCGGACGTCGCCGCTGGCGGTCACGCCAAGATCGCCACCGGCAAGTCCGAGAATAAGTTCGGCGTCTCGTTCGCCGAGGCCGCGCGCCTCTACGCCAACGCCAGCAACAACTCCAGCCTGCGGCCGGTCGGCGTGGCCTGCCATATCGGCAGCCAGATCACCGACCTGGAACCCATGCGCGCCGCCTTCACCAAGATGCGAGGCCTGGTCGAGCAATTGCTGGACGAGGGCCTGTCGGTCGAACGCCTGGATCTGGGCGGCGGTCTGGGCGTGCCGTACTTCAACAGCCCCGAACCGCCCTTGCCCGCTGAATTCGCCGCCATGGTCGGCGAGGTCACCCAGGGCCTGCCCGTGACCCTGGCCTTTGAGCCCGGACGTGTGATCGCCGCCAACGCCGGCGTGCTGGTCAGCGAGGTGGTGCACGTCCACGAACGTCCAGAAGGCCGAAAGTTCCTGGTTATCGACGCGGCCATGAACGATCTGATCCGGCCGGCCATGTACGACGCCTTCCATGACATCCGTCCGGTGATCCAGCGTGGCGGCGAGGCCGTCTACGACGTGGTCGGACCGGTCTGCGAGACCGGCGACACCTTCACGCGCGACCGCGCCCTGCCCCCGTTCACGACGGGCGACCTCGTCGCCTTCATGTCGGCGGGCGCTTATGGCGCGGCCATGGCCAGCGAGTACAACACGCGCCCCCTGGTCCCCGAGGTTCTGGTGGACGGCGACCGCTACGCCGTCATCCGCAAACGCCCAACCTACGACGAAATTCTGGCCCGAGATGTGGTCCCGGAATGGGTTTAGGTAGTCGTACGGACAGAAAGTCCGCTTCATCGTCACTCTAGATTAACCGCAATCACCGATTTTCAACCCGGTTTGGGGCGTGGAGTGTCTTCGGTGAGCAGCTTCATAGAGTTCGACAGTATCGAAGCTCAACGCAAGGTGGGCGGACATCTGGTGCTCGCCTGCATCGCCGCGCTGGTGCTGATCACGCCCGCCGCCAGCCTGTTCGCCGGCGGCAAATCCACCCTGGCCCTGGCTGGCGGCTCGGTGCTGCTCGCCGCGATCGGCTGCGGCGGCTGGGCCATCTGGCGCGACAACGCCGCTCAACGAATCTCCACCGCCGTCACCCTGATGGGTCAGGTCAGCCTGTTCGTCGCGGCCTTCGCGGGCCACCCGCTGCAGCACGAGGCCCGGATGGCCTATCTGGCCGCCCTGGCCCTGATGGTGGCCTATGGCGACTGGCGCGCGGTGGCCGTGGCCGCCGGCACGATCATCGGCATCGAGATCGCCGGCGCCCTTTTCGCGCCTAATCTGCTGATGGTCGGCGACGTCACGCCCCTGCGCGTCGCCTTCAGCGCCGGCGTCACCCTGGCCACCGCCTGGTCGCTGATCTGGCTGACCGCCAGCGTCTCGCGCCTGTTCGTCACCGTCACCGCCCGCACCGACAAGGCCCTGGACGCGGCCGCCCGCGCCGACGCCGCCAACGCCGACGCCGAGGCCCAGCGCGCCGCCCGCGACGCCGCCAACGCCGAGCAGGCCCGTCAGAAGGCCGCCTTGGAGGCCGAGCAGACCCAGGTCGTCGAAGAACTGGCCGAAGCCCTCGCCCACCTGTCGCGCGGCGACCTGACCTGGCGCCTGACCAAGACCTTCGCCGCGCGTTACGAGCCCCTGCGCGCCGACTTCAACGAGGCGCTGAGCCGCCTGCAGGCCGCCATGCGCGAGATCGCCGGCAACGCCGCCAGCATGACGGCCGGCGTCGCCGACATGTCGCGCGCCTCGGACGAACTGGCCCGCCGCACCGAGCATCAGGCGGCGAGCCTGGTGCAAACCACCGCGGCGCTGGGCGAGATCACCGTCGCCGTCCAGAATACCGCCGAAAGCGCCAACCAGGCCAACGCCGCCGCCGCCGCCGCCCGCCAGGAGGCCGAGCGCTCGGACCCCGTGGTCAGCGAGGCCGTCGAGGCCATGACCCAGATCGAGACCTCGTCGGGCCAGATCGGCAAGATCATCGGGGTGATCGACGAGATCGCCTTCCAGACCAATCTCCTGGCCCTGAACGCCGGCGTGGAGGCCGCTCGCGCGGGCGAAGCGGGCCGCGGCTTCGCGGTCGTGGCTCAGGAAGTCCGGGCGCTGGCCCAGCGCTCGGCCGACGCCGCTCGAGAGATCAAGGAGCTGATCAACGTCTCGGGCGACCAGGTCAGCGCCGGCGTCGAGCGCGTAGGCCGCACGCGCGAGGCTCTGCAACGGATCATCGCCCGCGTCGCCGAGATCAACGCTCAGGTCAACGCCATCGCCGCCTCAGCGCGCGATCAGGCCCAGGGCCTCGGCGAAGTCAACGCCACCATGGGCGAGATGGACCGCGTGGTGCAGCAGAACGCCGCCATGGTGGAAGAGACCACCGCCGCCGCCCACGCTCTGCGCAACGAGGCGCAGGAGCTGGCGGAGCGGGTCGACATGTTCGAGATCGGCCGCGAAAAGACCGCTTCGAAGGAGCAGCGCGCGGCCTAAACCGCGCGCCTCGGACTTAGTCCATGGCGCCGATGTACGGCAGGCCGCGGCTCTTGCCTTCGTCGTCTAGGCCGTAGCCCACCAGATAGCGAGCCGGCGCTTCCCAGGCCACGAAGTCAGGATCCATGCCGCGCGAGGTCGGCCAGGGCTTGCGGGCGAACACGGCGGTGAGCACCTCGCTGGCGCCGGCGTCCTTCACCAGGCGTGCGGCCTCCGACAACGACAGACCGGTGTCGAAGACGTCGTCGACGACCAGGGCGCGACGACCGACCAGCGGACGCTGTAGGTCCGCGCGGACTTCGCAGCGGCCCGAGCTCTTGCGCTCGTCGTGGTAGGACGCCAGCCACAGCGCGTCGAAACGCACGTCGCGGCCAGCCTTGTAGAGCGCGCGGGTCAGGTCGGCGGCGAACCACAGGCCGCCGGTCAGGAGGCAGACGACCACGGTGTCGTCGTCGATGCGCGGCGCGATCTGTTCGGCCAGCGCCTTCACCCGTTCGGCGATCTCGGCTTCCGAGATCAGGACTTCGGGCTTCTTGATGTCATTCATGATGAGCGGGTTCGTGAGAGTCTGTAGGGACGGTTTTGTCCCCGCTCTCATGTCCCGGGGGGGCATGTCCAGCCGCTTCTGACGTCGCGGACGCATCCTGCGCCCCACGCAGGGCGACATCGGGCTTCTCGCCATGGCCCTCGGCGGCCTTCTCGTGGCCGGCCTCTGGGTGGATGGAGGCCTTCACGCCGCCCTCTTCATTGGCGAAGCCAATCTGCAAGTCCTTGGCCGTACGAGGCGGGTCCAGGAAGGTGATCGAGAAGTGCCGCACCTCGCCCGGCGGGATCTTGGCGCCGTGCGCGGCGGCCAGTTGGCCTGACACGCGCTTGCCCTCGCCATTGAGCAGCTCGGCGCGCAGCGCCGGGGCGACCACCGCGTGCTCCGTGATGTTGCGGATCGCGCCCGTCACCGTCACCGCCGCGTGGCCGTCCTTCATCAGGGGTTGGGCCTTGATGCTGCCTCGGTCGATGACCAGGCCCACCGTGTTCACCGGCAGCCCCACGGCGGCATAGGCGCCGGCTGTGCCTGGCAGGATCCTGACGATGTCGATCCGGAAGATCAGGGCGCCGATCACCAGGGCGGCCATCACGGCCGCCATGCCGGCCCAGACGATCCCGGTGACGGTGGCCTCGCGCAGCCGCCGCTCGGCGTCGGCGCGGGCGCGGAAGACCTTGGGAAGCTCTTCTCCGGGCAGAGCGCTGACAGGCGGCTCTTCCTCCGGTTCGTTGGCGGGCTGGTCGCCAGCCGCCGACGCCGCGGCGGCGTCGGAGTCGCTTCGACTGGCGAGGCTAGGGTTCTCCGCGTCCTCGAAAAGATCGGGCGCCGCCTCTTCGTTGCGCGCCGTCCAGCGGTGACCGCAGGCCGCGCAACGCACGACCCGGCCTTCCGGACCGACCTTGGAGTCGTCCACGAAATAGCGGCTGGCGCACTCCGGACAGGTCAGTATCATGGCCGCGAATCGAACGATCCCCACACACAGCTTAGGGGGTCGCCGATTTTAACCCTGATGTCCAGAAAGCCCAGTGACGCGCCTTGCGGATCGACACAGAACAGGGCGATGACGCCCTACCGGTGGTCCGCTTCGAAGGCGTCTCCATGCGCTACGGTCGGGCGCCGGAAACCCTCAAGGATATCAGCTTCTCCCTCCGGCAGGGCTCGTTCCATTTCCTGACCGGAGCGTCCGGCGCGGGCAAGAGTTCGCTGCTGAAACTGATCTATCTGGCCCACCGTGCGTCACGAGGACGCGTGGAGCTTTTCGGCCGCGATATCAGCCTGCTGCACGCCCACGACCTGCCGTTCGTGCGTCGCCGGATCGGCGTCGTCTTCCAGGAATTCCGGCTGCTGGAGCACCTGTCGGTGTTCGACAACGCCGCCCTGCCGCTGCGCATCCTCAAGCGCAAGCCCGCCACCTATCGCGAGGACGTCGCCGAGCTCCTGAACTGGGTAGGCCTGGGCGAGCGGATGCACGCTCTGCCCGCGACTCTCTCGGGCGGCGAGAAGCAACGCCTGGCCATAGCCCGCGCGGTCGTCGACCGACCCGACATCCTGCTGGCCGACGAGCCGACCGGCAATGTCGACCCGGCCATGTCGCTGCGCCTGCTGCGCCTGTTCGTCGAGCTGAACCGCCTGGGCACGACGGTGCTGATCGCCACTCACGACGAGGACATGGTCGCCCGCGCCGGCAGGCCCGCCCTGCGCCTGCACGACGGTCGCCTTCTGGGCGCCGAGGTGACGCCGTGACCGCCCTGTTCGACGTTTCGCGCTGGCGGTCTGGGCCGTTGCTGCCGCCGCGCGACGCGCGGGACGGGGCGCTGGTGTTCGTCGTCGCGGTGCTGTGCTTCCTGGCTTGCCTCACGGCGTTCGCCGCGCTCGCCGCCAATCGCGCCGCGCACGGCTGGACGGCGCAACTGACCGGCTCGGCCACCGTCGTCGTCCGGGCTCGGGCCGGCGAGACGCCCGACAGCGCCGCCGCCCGCGCCGCCGAGACGCTGGCTGGCGTCCGCGGCGTGGTCGAGGCCCAAGCCCTGACCCGCGAGAAGGCCGAGGCTCTGCTGGAGCCCTGGATCGGCAAGGACGCGCTGGTCGAGGACCTGCCCACCCCACGCCTCGTCACCCTGGACCTGGACCCGAAAGCCCCGCCGACAGCCGAGACCCTGGACAAGGCTTTGCGCTCGGCCGGGGTCGACGCCACGGTGGACGATCATAGCCGCTGGATCGCCGACATCGAGCGCGCCGCCGACATGGCTCGCCTCGCCGCTTTGGGCGTTTTTACGCTGATCGCGGCGGCTGCGGCCGCGGTGATCGCCTTCGCCACGCGCGCGGGCCTCGCCGCGCGCCACGAGGTGATCGAGGTGCTGCATTTCTCGGGCGCCGAGCGCGGCTTCATCGCCGGACTGTTCCAGGGGCGCTTCGCCATGATGGGCGCGCTCGCCGGCTTCCTGGGCGGGGCCAGCGCGGCGGGCGTCGGCGCCCTGCTGCGCTATTTCGGCGGCGGCGCGGGCCTCGCGCCCGTCTGGCCGCTGGCCTGGATGGACCTGTTGGCCGCCGCGCCCGCGCCTTTCATTGCGGCCCTGATCGCCGGGATTTCGGCCCGCCTGGCTGCATCGCGGATCGTGGGGGAGATGGCGTGAAGTCGCTGGCCGCCCTCCTGATCGCCCTGATGATCTGGGGCCTGGGCCTTGTGGCCTTCACGGGTCGCGTGGACCTCTCGACCCCCGCCCCCGAGCCGCCCGAGGCCGACGGCGTCGTCGCCCTGACCGGCGCTTCCAATCTGCGACTGGAGGCGGCGACGCGACTGCTCGAGGAAGGCAAGGGCAAGCGCCTGCTGATCTCGGGCGTCAACCGCGAGGCCACCCGCGCCGACCTGCAAAGCGTCACCAAGGCCGTCAAGCCGATCTACGATTGCTGCGTGGACCTGGGGTTCACCGCCGCCAATACGATCGGCAACGCCCTCGAGACCGCCGAGTGGGCGCGGTCGAAGGGTTATGACAGCCTGATCGTGGTCACCGCCGACTATCACATGCCCCGATCGATGTTGGAGCTGAGCGCCGCCATGCCCGGCGTGAAGCTCTATCCCTATCCGGTGAGGACCGACCTCAACGCCCATCGCTGGTGGAAAACCACCAGCAGCGCGCGACGCATGATCGTCGAATATTGTAAGTACCTGGCCATCCTGGGACGTGAAGCGTTCCTGGGCCTTGGCCCCAAGACCAAAGACGCCCCTGAGGCGAAGGACTCTCCTTGATCTATCTGCGTTCGTTCCTGTTCCAGCTCGTTTTCTGGCTGTGGTCCGCGACGATGGCGATCCTGATGCTCGCCACAATCCCGCTGCCGCGCGCGGTGAACCGCGCCTGCCTGACCTTCTGGTCGAAGGGCGTGATCCTGACCCTGCGCTGGCTGGCGGGGGTTCGCATCGAAATCCGCGGCCGCGAGAATGTCCCGACCGGCGCGGCCCTGGTGGCCGCCAAGCACCAGTCGATGTTCGACGTCTTCAGCCAGTTCGCCATCCTGTCGGACGCCTGCTTCGTGATGAAGAAGGAGCTGTTGATGGTGCCGCTGTTCGGCTGGCACGGCCTGAAGGCGGACATGATCGTCGTCGACCGCGACGGCCACTCGGCGGCGCTGAAGAAGCTTGTCCGCGACGCCAAGGAACGCCTGACAGGCGCCCGCCAGATCGTGATCTTCCCGGAAGGCACGCGGGGCGATGTCGGCCAGCCCGGCGACTACAAGCCCGGCATCGCCGCGCTTTATCGCGAGCTCGACATGCCGGTGACGCCCCTGGCGCTCAACTGCGGTAGCCACTGGGATAAGAGCCTGCTGCTCAAGCCGGGGACCATCGTCTTCCAGTATCTCGAGCCGATCCCTGCAGGCCTGAAACGCGCCGAGTTCATGCGCGAGCTGCAGACCCGCATCGACGGCGCGACCCAGGCGCTGGAAGCCGAGGGCCTCTAGGCCCCGGTCTCGATCGCCTCGACCATCTTCAGCAGTCGCTCCATGGCGTGGTCACGGACGCCGTCTTCGCGCAGGTGCATGACCAGATCGCGGAGATAGTCGATGTTTGGGCCGGATAACCCGGTCGCGCCCGCGATCAGCTGGGCCTGCTGATCCAGGGTAAGCGCGCCGGCCCACTGGCTGTGCTTCATATCCGACAGGAAGACCAGCGCCGGCGCCTTGCCGTTTCGGTCGATCTTCACCTCGCGCCAAGTCTCGAAATAGGTCTCGGTCGGCTGCTCGCGCTCGCGCAGATAGGCGTAGACCTCCTCCCATTGCGAGGCCGCCACGCGATAGGCCATGCCCCGCACCGCGCCGCCCGGCGCCAGGCCCAACACTAGGCCCGGCCGCTCGTAGGTGCCGCGATGGTGGACCGAATAGATGCAAAAGGCGCGTCGCCGCCCGTGGAGCAAGGCCGTTCTTCGGTCTATGAACGGGAACCCGGGCCGCCACATCAGCGATCCGTATCCGAACACCCAGCGATCTTCGCCGCCGCCTGCCAAACCCATCATCATTCCCGACTGGACGCGCCTTTCATGACCCATAGCGACGCCGCCCCGTCCCGCAAAGCCCGCCGGAGCCGGCTCTTCGCACCTTTCATCCTCGCCGCCCTCGTCGCGGGCGGTTGGAGCTATGGCTGGTTCTGGCTGCGCGGCCAGGCCGAGCAGAAGATGGACGCCCAGGCGGCGGACCTGAAGTCGCGGGGCTATGACCTGTCGTGGAGCAGTCGCAACTTCCACGGCTTTCCGTTCCGCATGAACGTCGACCTGAACGAGGCCCGGATCGCCGAGCCGACCGGCTGGGCCGTCCGCGCGCCGGTCCTGAAGGGCGAGGCGGCGATCTTCGATGTCACCCACTGGGTTTTGGTCGCGCCGCAGGGCGTGGTGCTGACCCGTCCGGAAGCCGGCGACGTGTCGATCACCGGCCAGGCCCTGCGGGCCAGTATCTCGCACATCAAGGAATATCCGCCGCGCATCTCGGTCGAGGGCGCGGGCCTGACCTTTACGCCGGCGAAGGGCGCCAAGCCGTTCCAGCTGGTCTCGGCCGACGGCATGCAACTGCACCTGCGCGCGGGTCCGGACGACCAGGGCGCGATCTTCTTCAAGGCCGACGGAGCCAAGACCGCGTTCACCGGCCTGCTGGGCCGCATCGCCCAGGACAAGACCGCCTCGATGACGCTGGAGACCAAGCTCTCGCACGTCTCGGCCCTGCGCGGCCGCAATTGGGAAGCCGCCGTGAAGGGCTGGAGCGCCGCCGGCGGCCAGATCACCTTCGAGCAGAGCCAGATCCTGGCCGGCGACGCGGAAGGCAAGGCAAAGTCAGGCGTGCTGTCGGTCGACTCGGAAGGCCGCCTGACCGGCGACCTCGAAGTCGCCATCAAGGAGCGCGCCGACCTCTCCAAGCCGATCCGCACGCCGGAGCAGGCCCTGGCCGCCGCCGCCCAGGCGATGGGGCGCGAGCCGGTCATCGAGGCCAGCCTGCATTTCCGCGACGGCCGCAGCTTCCTGGGCGTCCTCGACACCGGCCCCGCGCCGACCGTCTACTGACCGAGCAACGATCACCCAAAGCGCAATTTTCTTCCCATGAAGGCTGGCTATTGCGTGTTTGGCGGCAAAGACTATGGTCCCGCCTCCAATTTCGGGGAAGAACATGGGCAGCGACGCGACGGACGCCACACCGTCTCTCGAAGAGGTCCGATGGCGGCTAGACGCCATCGACGGTGAACTGCTGAAGCTGCTCGACGAGCGCGCCAGCCTGGCCGGCGCGGTCGCCGCCGCCAAGCGCGCCTCGGGCGACACCGGCTTTGGCCTGCGCCCCGGTCGCGAGGCTCAGATCGTCCGCAAGCTGCTCGACGCGCCGCGCAGGGGCGCCTCCAACGCCCTGGTCATCCGCATCTGGCGCGAGATCATGGCCGACAATCTGGCCCGCCAGGGTCCCTACCAACTGGGCGTGTTCGGCGGCCGCGAGCCTGCCCGCACCGTCGAGCTGACTCGCCTGCGTTTCGGAACCGCCCCGCGCCTGTCGTTGGTTCCCACCGCCCAGGACGCCCTCGCCGTCGCCCGCGCGCCGTGGGGTGTCGCGGTCCTGCCGCTGTCCAGCGACACGCCTTGGTGGGGCCGGCTCCTGGCAGAGCCCAAGCTGAAGGTGTTCGCCGCCCTGCCCTGCCTGGCGGCCTGGGGCCCGCAAGCGGCGCTCGCCGTCGCCGAGGTTGAGGTCGAGCCGACCGGCGGCGACCAGACCTTCTGGGTCACCGACTCGCCCAAAAGCGCCGCCGTCATCGTGGACGCCCTGGGACAGGACGGCGTCGCCGCCGAACTAGTCGCCGAGGCTGGCGGACTGAAGCTGTTCTCGCTGTCCGGCTTCTTCCAGGCGGAGGACGAACGTCTGGCGCGCGCCCCTGGCCAACTGACCGGCGTCATCGGGGCTGCGCCCGAGCAGTTCGACGTGTAAGAAGCGGCCGCCGTACACCTGAACCGTACGTAGCCTGAGTAGTCCGATGACCGTGTCCGCCGATCGCTTCACCGCGCCTCGCCCCGTCCCCAAGGCCGGTATCCTCGACATCCACGCCTATGTCGGCGGCAAGTCGAAGGTCGAGGGCATCGCCCATCCGGTGAAGCTGTCGAGCAACGAAAACATCCTGGGCAGCAGCGATAAGGCCAAGGCGGCCTATCGCGACGCGGTCGATCGCCTGCACATCTATCCCGACGGCAAGGCGGGCATCCTGCGCGAGGCGGTCGCCAAGCGCTACAAGCTCGAACCCGAGCGCCTGACCTTCGGCGACGGCAGCGACGAGATTTTCGCCCTGCTGTGCCAAGTCTATCTTGAGCCCGGCGACAACATCGTCCAGGGCGAACACGGCTTCGCCGCTTACGCGATCGGGGCTCGCGCCTGCCAGGCCGAGGTCCGGATGGCCAAGGAAGTGAACCACCGCATCGATATCGACGAGGTGGTCAAGTGCGTCGACGAGCGCACGCGCCTCGTCTTCATCGCCAATCCGGCCAACCCGACCGGCACCTGGCTGACCGGCGAGGAGATCCGCGCCCTCCATGCGGCCCTGCCGCCCTCGGTGGTGCTGGTTCTGGACGGCGCCTATGCCGAGTTCTGTAGCGATCCGCGCTTCGAGGACGGTCTCGATCTGGCGCGAACCGCCGAGAACGTGATCGTCACCCGCACCTTCTCCAAGCTGCACGGTCTGGCCGCTCTGCGCGTCGGCTGGGGCTATGCGCCCAGCCACATCATCGAGCCGATCGAGCGCATCCGCCCGCCGTTCAACACCTCGATCCCCGCCCAGGAGGCGGCGGTCGCGGCCCTGTTGGACGACGACTTCCAGGCCCGTTCGCTGGCCCTGGTCGAGCAATGGCGGCCGTGGCTGGCCCAGCAGCTGGGCGGCCTGGGCCTCGAGGTCACGCCGTCGGCGGCCAACTTCGTGCTGGCGACCTTCCCGACCACGCCGGGCAAGACGGCCCTGGAGGCCGAGGCCTTCCTGGCGTCGAAAGGCTATCTGGTCCGCGCGGTCGCCAACTACGGCCTGCCGAACGCAATCCGGATCACCATCGGCCTGGAAGAGCAGAACCGCGCCGTGGTCGAACACCTGACCCAGTTCATGGGCCGCTAGATGTCTGGCTTTTCTTCCGACTTCCCCGGCGAACGCCGGGGCCCAGATCGAACCCAGAGCCGCCTTTCGTTTGAACTGGGACGAGAGGCGCATCATCCCAAACCGCTCAGGCTGAATCTGGGCCCCGGCATTCGCCGGGGAAGTCGGTTTGAAGTGAGCCCTATCCATGTCTAACCCCGGCCTCCTCTATCCCAAGATGACCGTGATCGGCGCCGGCCTGATCGGCGGTTCGATCATCCGCGCCGCCCGCGAGCACGGCGTGGTCGGCGAGATCACGGTCGCCGACGCCAGCGAGGCGCACCGCGCCCGCGTCGCCGAGCTCGGCATCGCCGAACACGTCACCGGCGACATCGCCGAAGCGGTCAAGGACGCCGATCTGGTGGTCATCGCCACGCCGGTGCTGTCGATCCCGGACCTCGCCGCCCAGGTCATCCCCGCCATGAAGGCGGGCGCCACCCTCACCGACGTCGGCTCGACCAAGGGCAATGTCGCCGAGGCCTTCCGCGCCCAGGACATATCGAAGATCCACGCCATTCCCGGCCACCCGATCGCCGGCACCGAGCAGTCGGGTCCGGACGCCGGCTTCGCCGAGCTGTTCGAGAACCGCTGGACCATCCTGACCCCGCTCGACAGCGAGGACGAGGCCTACGCCGCGGCCGTCGCCCGCCTCTCGGCCTTCTGGCGCGCCTTCGGGGCCCAGGTCGAACTGATGGACGAGAAGCACCATGACCTGGTTCTGGCCGTCGTCTCCCACCTGCCCCACCTGATCGCCTACACGATCGTCGGC
>NZ_LSJA01000090.1 GCF_001556515.1 Caulobacter sp. CCH9-E1
AGCTTGGCTTCGCCCGCCGCTTCTTTTTCAGTGAGCCTCGTATGAAGTCCTCAGCGATCGCCCTCGCCGCGGCGCTTTCAGCCGCCACGGCCGCCCTGTCCGCCCCCCTGACCGCTGGCGCCGCGCCGCCGTCCAATTTCGGCGCCTACGCGCCCAAGGACCTCTATTCGCAGCAGGTGGCGACCTCGTTCTATCTGCCCATGCGAGACGGCACGAAGATCGCGATCTCGCTGCATCGTCCGGCGGTGGACGGCAAGCCGGTGGACACGCGACTGCCGGTCATCTGGCACCACACGCTGGACATCGAGAAGATGGGCGTGCGCGAAACGGGCGCGGCCCAGTCCCTGACCGACCTCACCCGCGCGGGTTATGTGGTGGCGATCGTGGCGCGGCGCGGCAACGGCGCCTCGTTTGGCGTCCGGCGCGGCTATGAAGACTTCACCGAAGGCTTCGACGCCTACGAGATCACCGAGTGGCTGGCCGCCCAGCCCTGGTCCAACGGCCAGATCGGCATGTACGGCTGCTCGAACACCGGCGAGGCGGTTATGCACGCCATGAT
>NZ_LSJA01000091.1 GCF_001556515.1 Caulobacter sp. CCH9-E1
AGGTCTCCGATCAGGTGTCGGCGCAGCTCAACGTCGAGAACGTCTTCGACAAGGGCTACTACGCCGCCGCCAACAGTAATACGAACATCACCCCCGGCTCGCCCCGCGCCGTGCGGCTGTCGCTGCGGCTCAGCTACTGACGAATCTGTGGATTCGCGCTCGCGCAGACCCCGG
The DNA here is from genome assembly GCF_001556515.1 of Caulobacter sp. CCH9-E1. Lineage (GTDB taxonomy): Bacteria > Pseudomonadota > Alphaproteobacteria > Caulobacterales > Caulobacteraceae > Caulobacter. The sequence goes on from NZ_LSJA01000091.1 coordinate 175, forward strand.
CGCTTGAGGGCTGCAGCCCACGTCGCGCGTATCCCGGATTAGAGCCCCCGATCGGCTCTGGTGGCTGCGCTGGCCCGATCCCCCGCCAGCGACGCACGCTGGGGAGGGGGCGCGACCCGCCTCGGTCGCGTCCCACTTCCTCGGCGTTCTCCGCCACGCAGGCCGCTCGTTCGACGGGACGACCTGTGGTGACGACAGGAGGCGCGCCATGACCCGTTGTTTGAAGATGATCCTGCTTTGCGCGGCCGTCGCGCTCCCCGCGGTCGCGTCCGCGCATGACCGGATGCCGCGAGGCCCGGCGGGGAGATGGGTGGAATATGGCTACAGCACCTATCCGCGAGGCGACTATCCGCCCGCCTATCGCGGCGACGCCGGTTACTCGGGCTACTCTGCGCCTTATTGGACGCCGGGCCCTCGGGTCTACGTCTACCCGCAGGGGACGCGCGTCTGGTACGGCCCAAGCGTGGTTCCGGGCTACAGCTACGGTCGTGGCGGACATGCCGGCTACGGATACGGCGGCCATCATCATCCCGACCACGTCGACCACCACCATGGTTGGTGACGACGCTGCGGAGCTTGGCAGTTTGCCGGGAAGGCTGCCCTACGCTTGAGCCCTCCGCGGACGAGTTGAGCGCGCGGCCCGCGGGCGAGGAGCGACTGTCGCAGTTGCACCGGAACCGGCTCGCCGCCCCTTACGTCCAGTCATAGTCCGCGCGCAGAAACCCATTCTCCACTGCCGTGGGATCGACGCCGATCCCGGTGCAGAGGATGCGAGCGGCGCCGGGAAGGGCTTCAATCGCTTCGCGCGTCGCCAAGCGGTTCGTCGTGGCGGGGGAGCCGCCTGTCGAACAGGTGAAGTGATAGACCGTGACGGTCGAGACTGCGGCTGGTGAGCGCGCGGATCTCTTACGCGACACCTCAGACATGGAGGGTGCGCACAGGCGCGAGGCTATTGTGAATGGAGGTCGCGGCGATCGCCGCCTCACCGACAGCGACGCTGATCTGATCGAGGCCCCGTGCGACGTCTCCCGCGGCATAGACGCTCGGCAAGAATGTGCGCTGGTGCTCATCCACGAGGATGCATCCCGAACCATCGACGACGACGCCGATCGCCTCGGCGAGGTCCGACTGCGGAACAACGCCCAGGGCGCCGTAGACCACTTCGAACGGTTCGAGCTGTGATCCGTCCATCCGCCAGGCGTGCAGCCGGCCGTCTTCGACCTTCAGGGTATCGGGCTGCGCGGCGATCAGCGGTACGCCCGCAGCGTCGAGCGCCTCGCGACTGGCCCGCGAGACCCCATGGTTCGGGCCGAGCGTCAGCAAACTGACGCTGGGGCTGTAGGCGCGGAGGAACAGCGCCTCGCTTGCGGCGTGATCGTCCATGCCGATGACCGCGATCCTATCCAGCATGGCTTCGAACCCGTCGCAGATGGGACAGAACCGAAGCAGTCCATCCTGGATCGCCTGCTCGGGCTCGGAGATCGGCGGCCGCCGGTCGACTACGCCGGTGGCGAACAGGACAGTGCGGCCGAGCACCGCCCGATCCGCGAAAGTCGCACGCCAGAGGGTTTCGTCCACGCGCTCCAAACGGGTCACTTCACCGGCCCAATCCACCGGCCCGAACGGCGCCAGCTGCTCGCGCAATTGGGCGAGTAGGTCCAGCCCGCGAATGCCCCCGGCGAAACCGGGGACGTTGTGACTGCGTGGGATCAACGCCGCACGGCTTTGTCCGGCGTCGGCGACCAAGACAGTTCGGCGAAACCGGCGCAGATAGAGCGCCGCGGCGAGGCCGGCCGGACCCGCGCCAAGGATCAGACAGTCGAAGATGTCGTCCATTGAAAGCTCCGGGTCGACGTCTTGGTTCGGCTGTGAAACCTCCGGCATACGCGCGTCAGTGTTCGTGCCCGGGATGACCATCCGATTCTTTGGACGGCATCGTCATGCCCGGCATCGCCATCCCGGGCATACCGCCGCCTTCATTCATCATCTCGTCGTGGTCGGCTGGAGCGCTCTTGATGGCCGCCTGATACTGCGCGGGCGACATCCTGGGCAGCTGGCGGACAAAGGCCACCATGTCCCAGATCAGCTCGTCGCTGTGGGTTCGTCCCCAGGCCGGCATGGCGGTCATCTTGATCCCGTGCTTGATCGCCCAGAACTGCTCGCCAGCCGTCAGGTCTGCGTGCCGCCAGAGCTCAGGGGCCTGCGGATAGAGCCCTTGGCTCATCTCGGTTTTTTCGAGGCCAGGCGCCAGGTGGCAGCCGCTGCACATCTCGGTGTACAGCCCCGCGCCGCTCGCGATCCGCTTGGGGTCGTTCAAGTTCGCCGGCGGCTTGATCGCTGACGCCCTGACGCTGATCGACCGGTCGCGCAGGGTTTCCAGCACCCTGTAGACCGGCCGGGTGTGGGGCGCGTCGGCGCCGATGTTGTAAAGCCCCAGTCCGATGGTCACGCCAATAGCCACGGCGGCGAGCAGCCCGGCCGCGCCCAGCACGACGGCGATCCCGAGATGTGTCCTCGGATGCCGCAGATCCCACCCCATCACCTGCATAGTCTTGCCTCCCTGAGAGCTCCGTTGAGATTGATCCGGCCGCCGTGAGCGGCGCCTGTCTCGAACATGAACTTGGTTTAATGTCTTGAGGTCAGCCGCCGCCTCGCGTCGCTACATCGCCGCGATCCGCTGCGCGATGTGCTCCATGAAGCCCTTCATCAGGGCGGCCATCATCGGCAGGAAGATCAAGAGCGCGATGAAGATGGCCACGATCTTCGGGGCGTAGACGAGCGTCTGCTCCTGGATCTGCGTCAGGGCTTGCAGAAGTCCAATCGCGACGCCGACGACCAGACCGACGATCAACACCGGCGCCGAGATTTGCACCGTCAGCCAGATGGCCTCGCGCGCCACGTCGAGAACCTCGGCGCCGTCCATCAGCGCCGCGGCGCGGGTGCAGACCCGTGGAAATCTCTATGTGGGTCGGAGATCCAGATTCGGTCATCGGCGTTGGGCGTGTTGGTTCCAACGACTTCATAGGCGGTCAATCCAACAATAGCGGCGGCGACGATGAGCGCCGCCGTCCAGAAAAGCGGGCCGCGCCGGCGCCCGCTCAGGCGATCGGGTCTCGTCTTCTCGCGGACCACAGGATTCCTCTGTCAGCATTGCTAATGGGATTACGCGCCGGGTCCGGCCGACCCCTTAGCTCGCGCCCGATCGCCTAAATCCGATGTCACGTCCGCTTTCGGTTCACGACATCCACGTGGGCGACAACGGTCCTGTTCGCCGACGTCATGTCGGCCAGTCCAAGGAGCATGCCATGCAACGCCTTCTTGCCGCCGCCGCTGCGACGGCCGCCCTCACGATCGCCTCGGCCGCCTCGGCACAGCCTTACGGCCATCCCGGCGCACCTTATGCGCCATCGGCCAGCGCCTGGCGCGCAAACCCTTATGGGGCCGCGAGACCGTATCAGGCCGATCGCGCCTACTACGGCGGCGCTCGTTATGATTACAGCGCCCGCCACGGCTACGATTCTGCGGTCGGCCCCGCCCGTCCATACGGCGTCTATGGATACGCGCCCAACCGCACCTATGGCGGATGGGGCGCGCGCTTCACCCTTCCGTTCCGATCACACGGGCAGTCTCACCGGTGATCTCCTTCGCCGCGCGGGCGGGGCGTAGGTCCCGGCCCGGGCTCAGCGGCAAACGTAGCTCCGCTCTGAGCCCGGGCTGATTGTCCGCCAGCACGAGTTGGCCACGATGGACCCGCGCGACGGTCGCCACGAGGGATAGTCCCAGGCCGCTGCCGGGCGTCGAGCGGCTCTCGTCGAGCCGGCTGAAGCGCTGTACGGCCCGGTCCCGCGCATCCGGTGCGATCCCCGGCCCTTGATCGCCAATGGTCAGGCTGCTGGCCGCACCTTCGATTCCCGTGGCGACGACGATCTGCCCACCTGGGCTCCCGTACTTGATGGCGTTGTCGATCAGGTTGGCGGTCGCGTGGAGGAGGAGGCTCGAAACCCCGCGCGCCGGCGCCCGCGAAAGCCGAAGGAGGAGATGCTGCC
>NZ_LSJA01000092.1 GCF_001556515.1 Caulobacter sp. CCH9-E1
TTTCAAAGGCGTCATCCCCCGTTCTGAAATCCTCTCCCTCCGGGAGAGGATTTCAGAACGGGGGATGACGCCTTTGAAAATCACCCGCCTCGGCTGGACCGCCTACGCCGTCGCCGCCGCCGTCCTGGTGCTGGACCAGCTTTCCAAGCTCTGGATCCTGGGCTTCCTGGGTCGCGAGCAGGGCGCCAGCGTCCCGCTGCTGGGCCCGCTGCACCTGACCATGGTCCATAACTACGGCATGAGCTTTGGCCTGCTGAAGAACAGCGACTGGGGCCGCTGGCTGCTGATCGGCTTCTCGATCGTCGTGGTGATCGGCCTGGCGATCTGGGCGCGCAAGGCGACCAAGCTGCTGCCGGCCCTGGGGATCGGCATGATCATCGGCGGCGCCATCGGCAACAACCTGATCGACCGGGTGCAGTACGGCTATGTCGTCGACTTCATCGACGTCTCGCGGCTTTATTTCCCCTGGGTGTTCAACGTCGCCGACTCGGGGATTTCGGTCGGGGTGGCGCTGCTGCTGCTGGACAGTTTCCTGTCCGAAGAGAGCAAACTGTCGCATCAGACCGAGTAGTTTTGGCCGATTGCCGCCGCAATCGCGTGGGACATTGGCGCCCGCGCGAGGATGTCGTATCGAGAGCGTCCGAATTTCTGGGCCGGGGGTCGGCTCTGCTGGAGCATGGTTTGATGAGTTTCAAACGGGTCGCCGCTGTTAGCGCCCTGACCGTCGTGGCCGCGATCGGCCTGGCCGGCTGCACCTCGACCAAGAAGGCCCTGGGGATGGACAAGGTCGTCCCCGACGAGTTCCGCGTGGTCAGCAAGGCCCCGCTGGTGGTGCCGCCCGACTATTCGCTGCGTCCGCCGGCGCCCGGCGAGCCGCGCCCGCAAGAGCTGCAGCCCGAAAGCGCGGCCCGCGCCGCCCTGATCGGCCAGAGCAACGCCGCCGGCCGCTCGGAAGGCGAGAAGCTGCTGGTCGCCCGCGCCGGCTCGGACAAGGCCGACCCGCTGATCCGCTTCGTCGTCGACGACGAGAACGGCGACCTGGCCCACAAGGACGAGAGCTTCGCCAGCAAGGTGATGTTCTGGAAGAAGGGTCAGAAGACCACCAACGTGACGACGGCGGCCGAAGCCGGCGCCAACGCCCCGATGGAAGTCGACGCCGCCGCCGAGGAGGCTCGCCTCAAGAAGCTGGTGGGCGCGGGCGGCGTGGTCATCAGCCGCGAGAAGAAGGGCGGCATCAAGCTGCCGGGCCTCTAGGGCCGGACGTCTCCGCCGAGATACAGAATGGCCCGGAGCCTCGCGGTTCCGGGCCGTTTTTGTTTGGGGCCTTCAGCGCCCCCTCCGTCTCGATGCGTATCCGCATCGTGACACCTCTCCCGTTTCACGGGTGAGGAGGGTTACCCGCCATCCTCCCCCGCGTGCAGGGGAGGCGGATCGGCGCGGAGCGACGAGACGGAAGGGGCGCTTTCTCCCCCTACCCCTCCGCTGGCGTCCGCACCGTGATCCCGCGCGCCTGCAGCTTGTCCAGCACGCCGTTCTCGGCGACGAGCGCGCGCAGGGGGAAGTAGGCCACCGCGTGGCCGGGGGTCTTCAAGAGATCCGTCAGAGCCTGGACCTCGTCGTCGACCAGCTGACGCTTCAGATCGGCGACACCGGGCATCAGCAGCTCGCAGCGTTCGGCGCTGCGGGGGCCGGCCAGGGCGTCCTTGACCCGGCCCTTGGCCCAGGCGTCCGCGGCGGCGCGGATCGGCGCCGGCCCCGCCTCGGTCGCGTCCAGCGTCTCGGACAGGCAGGTCAGCCCCGCCTCCTCGCTATGCTCGCGCACCAGCGCCTTCAGCATCGGCATGGCCTTGTGGACCGCCGCGGGCCGCGACTTCACCCGCCGCTTGCGGGCCAGATCGCCAATGGTCCGGTCGGGTTCGGAGACCTTCGGTTGGGCCTCGCCATTGGCCTTGTTGTTGAGCTGCAGCGCCACGAACGCCGGCTTCCATTTCCGCCACTCGCCGGCGTTCTTGGGGTCGACGGCGGTCCAGGCGCGCTGGGTCCGCGCGGCCAGGGTCGGGGCGCGCCCGGCCCACGCGCCGTCGTCCTTGAGACTGCCGCGCAGCCTCAGCATCGCCGGGATGTCGGTGAGGCCCGCCTGCCAGACGGGCGGCGTCAGCAGCACCGAGGCGCCGTCCAGCCGCCGCTCCAGCACGGACCTGTCCCACGCCATCCCCTTGGGCAGGGCGCTGGGCACGCCCAGGACATAGATCGTGGTGTCGCCGTCCGACACCCGCCACCAAGCCGGACCCGGCAGCTTGGCGCTGACCACCAGGGCGTCGACCACATTGGCCTGGGGGTCGTCGATGACTTGAGCGCGCGCCGCGCCGCCCGTGATCGCCACGGCCAACGCCAAGCCTGTCAGGATCGTCCGCATCTCACCCCTCCCGTGTGTGGGCTCAACCCTCGGAAGACCGTGTGGCGGAAGCTTGGCCTTATTCGGGCGCGGTTACGGTGAAGCCCTTGGCGCGCAGGCGATCCAGCACGCCGCCCTCGGTCAGCAGCGAGCGCAGTTCGATCACCGCGACGGCCTTGCCGGGCTTCTTCAGGGCCGAGGCGATCGCGGAGACCGCGTCGTCCTGACCGTCCTTGAACTGACGCGCGATCCAGGGCGTGGAGGCCAGGCAGCGCTGATAGCCGCGCTCGGCCGAGACGACCTCGCGCACCTGACCCTCGGCCCATTGCTCGGCGGTCTCGCGAACGCCGGCCAGGCCGTTCTCGGCCTCCTTCAGGCCCGCGTCCAGGCAGAGCTCCTGCAGCGGCCGCGGCGCCTCGGCCAGCGACTTGACCATGCCGATCAGGTCGTAGTCGTCCAGCTTCTTGACCCGGGGCTGGACCGCGACCGCCTTGCTCTTGGCCAGGTCGCGGATGCGATCGGTCAGGTCGCCGACCGTGATCGAGACGCCGCCGCCGCGGTCGTTGGCGATGATGAAGCCCGCAAGCGCCGGCTTCATGTCGTCGTATTCGCTGACCGGCTTGCTTCGGGCCTTCAACCGCGTCTCCAGCCGCGCGCGCAGTTCGGGCGGCAGGGTGTCGCGCATGGGCCTGTCCATCATGAACGGCTTGCCCCGCCCGGGGATCAGGGCCAGCAGACTGAGGATCCTGACCTCGGGCTCCTGGCCGATGATCAGGACGTTGGCGCCGTCCAGCCGTCGCCGCAGCACCGAGTCGTCGAAGTCCAGCTTTCGCGGCGTGAAGGCGGGGACGCCCATCACATAGACGGTGGTGTCGCCGTCCGAGACCTTCCACCAGGCCGGCCCCGGCAGGCGGGCGTTGACGATCAGCGCTTCGACCAGATTGGCCTGGCTGTCGACCGGCGTCAGGTCGACGGGCTTGGTCTGATGGATCGAGACCTCGTTCTTGCCTTGCGTCTGAGCAAGCGCCGAACTCCCCATCAACAGGGAAAGCGCCAGGCCGGCGGCGGCGAAACGGGTCAGCGTCACTATCTTCAGTTCCTCGAACGAAGGCGGAATCGAGCTAAGGTTTTCGATCTCCCTCTGGTTGGCCGATCGGCCTTCGTTCGGCAACTTAAGGAGTTGCAATGTCGGCGCCCCGCCTCACGTGTGGTCGCCGGCCTGCCTCGTGAAAGTCTGCTTGATGCCCATCCGCCGCCTGCCTCCCGAGACCGTCAACCGCATCGCCGCCGGCGAGGTGGTCGAGCGGCCGGCCAGCGCCATCAAGGAACTGGTCGACAACGCCATCGACGCCGGCGCCACGCGGATCGAGGTCGAGGCGCACGGCGGCGGCCTGACCCGCATCTTGGTGGCCGACGATGGCTGCGGGCTCTCGGCCGAGGAGCTGCCGGTGGCCATCGAGCGCCACGCGACCTCGAAGCTCGCGCCCGACGCCGACGGTCTGTGGGATCTTCTGCGCATCCACACCATGGGCTTCCGGGGCGAGGCGCTGCCGTCGATCGGCTCGGTGGCGCGGCTGCAGATCAGCTCGCGCGCCAAGGGCCAGTCGGACGCCTACTCGATCCTGGTCGAGGGCGGCCAGGTCGGCGATGTCGCCCCCGCCGCCTTCCCCGGCCCGCACGGGGCGCGGATCGAGGTGCGGGATCTGTTCTACGCCACGCCGGCCCGCCTCAAGTTCATGAAGTCCGAGCGCGCCGAGGCCCTGGCGATCACGGAAGAGATCAAGCGCCAGGCCATGGCCAATGAGAGCGTCGGCTTCTCGCTGGATATCGACGGCCGCCGGGTGCTGCGCCTGCCGCCCGAGCATCCGGGGCCGCAGGGCCGGCTCGCCCGCCTGGCCGCCGTGCTGGGCCGCGAGTTCCAGGAGAACGCCTTGGAGATCGACCAGACCCGCGACGGCGTCCGCCTGTCGGGCTTCGCGGGCCTGCCGACCTACAACCGGGGCAACGCCGCCCACCAGTACCTGTTCGTCAACGGCCGGCCGGTGCGCGACCGTCTGCTGCAAGGCGCCCTGCGCGCGGCCTATGCGGACTTTCTCGCCAGAGACCGCCACCCGACGGCGGCCCTCTATGTGACGCTCGATCCGACCGAGGTCGACGTCAACGTCCACCCGGCCAAGGCCGAGGTGCGCTTCCGCGATCCAGCCCTGGTGCGCGGCCTGATCGTCGGGGCCCTGCGCCACGCCCTGGCCGGCGCCGGCCACCGCGCCTCGACCACCGTGGCGGCCCAGGCCCTGGACAGCATCCGCGCCCAGCAGAGCCCGTTCCCGGGATACCAACCGGGCCCATCAGCCGCCGGCTTCTCGGCCTGGCGCGAGGGCGGCTGGACGCCGCCGACCCAGCGGCCGATGGACTTGCCGGGCTTGAGCGAGGTGTCGGCGAGGGTCGAGGGCGATTTCCCCCTCGCGGGGAGGG
>NZ_LSJA01000093.1 GCF_001556515.1 Caulobacter sp. CCH9-E1
TGGCTGTCCTGGACAAGATGTATGGCGTCTGCGTCCCGCATCCGCCCTAGCGTCCGCTCTCCACCTGGCGGACATTCAGCGGGCCCGCTCCCCACGCTCCGCCACGGACATCACCCCATGCGCGGCGATGGCGACGAGTCCGACCAACGCGCCGAGGCTCACCAAGGCGGAGGCTTCGAGAACGCCCGGCGCCACCTGCTTCAGCGTCGGATCGAACGGCAGCTTTTGGATGGTGCGCCCCATGTGGAAGCTGTTGAGGCCGGCGACAAATAGGCCAAGGGCTGGGCCCGCGGTCCGTAGCTCAGCCACGAGGCGTCGCCAGACGTTCCTGGGGGTTCTCCTTCCCAGCGCGGCCGCGACCACGATTCCCGGAAGCGTCGCGCAGAGCAGGATCAGAACGGCCTTCTGAGGGATCGCCGCGTTCTCGAACACGCTCCAAAGCGCCTGCATGGTCATCGCCGCCCCCAACAGAGGCGATAAGATTACAATCGTAATCTTCGCTGTCAAGCGACGCGCCCGTCCCTCACACCTGGCAGATCGGGCAGAAGAACGTCGATCGTCCCGCCTGGACCTCGCGCGCGATCACGCCCTTGCAGCCCGGGGTCGGGCACGGCTCGCCTTCGCGGTCGTAGACGCGGAAGCGGTGCTGGAAGTAGCCCAAGGCGCCGTCGGCGGCGGCGAAGTCCTTGAGGGTCGAGCCGCCGACCTCGACGGCTTCGGCCAGCACGTCCTTGATCGCCGTGATCAGCGGGCCGAGCCGCGTCTTGGCGACGCCGCCCGATGGCTTGAACGGCGAGATGTGGGCGCGGTGCAGGGCCTCGCAGACATAGATATTGCCCAGGCCCGCGACGGTGCGCTGGTCCAGCAGCAGGGTCTTGGGGCCCTGCTTGCGGTTCGCGAAGGCCTTTTCCAGCGTCTTGGCGTCGAAGGCGTCGCCCAGCGGCTCGGGCCCCATGGTCGCGAACCAGGGGTGATGGCTGACGCGGTCGGTCGGGATCAGGTCCATGAAGCCGAAGCGGCGCGGATCGTAATAGGTGACGGTCGCGCCCGCCTCGGTCTCGAAGACCACGTGGGCGTGCTTGTCCTCGGGCGTGACGACGCGGGCGAAGTCGCCGGGGCGGACCGTCCCTTCCGGCGCGGCGATCTCGAAGCGCCCGGTCATGCCCAAGTGCATCACCAGGGTGTCGCCCCGGTCCAGCGGCGCCAGGATGTACTTGGCCCGGCGGTCCAGGCGCAGGATCTTGGCGCCGGTCAGGCGCTGGACGAAGCCGTCGGGCAAAGGAAAGCGCAGGTCGGGGCGGTTGGCCCGCACGCGGGCCAGGCGCGCGCCCGACAGGACGGGCTCGAGACCGCGCCGGACGGTTTCTACTTCGGGCAGTTCGGGCAAGGATCATTCCTTAAGAGCGTGGCAGCCGAAAGTGTAAGCGGTTTCGGCGTCCGCCACGCCGTAAGATAAAAAGCTTCGATGACGCGGCGCGATGCGCGAGCTAATAGCGGACCATCCTATAGAGAGTTCGCCCCCGGGACGTCATGAGCAACACCTCCGCCAGCTTCGGTTTCAAGGACGTCGACGCCTCGCAGAAGGCTGGCCTGGTGCGCGGCGTGTTCGACCGCGTGGCCAAGAACTACGACATCATGAACGACCTGATGAGCGGCGGCGTGCATCGCCTGTGGAAGGACGCCGTCGCCGCGCGCCTGAACCCGCAGCCGGGCGAGGTGATCATCGACTGCGCCGGCGGCACCGGCGACATGGCCCGCCGCTTCGCCAAGATGGCGCGGCAAGCCCAGGCGCGGCGCGGCGGTCCGGACGCGACCATCAACATCATCGACTACAACGCCGAGATGATCGCCGCTGGCATCGAGCGCGGCGGCGAGCCCGAGATCACCTGGACCGTCGGCGACGCTCAGCGCCTGCCGCTGCCCGACAATTACGCCAACGCCTATGTGATCAGCTTCGGCATCCGCAACGTGACCGACATCGACGCGGCCCTGCGCGAGGCGCGCCGGGTGCTCAAGCCCGGCGGCCGCTTCCTGTGCCTGGAATTCTCGCGGCCGGTGACGGAAGCCCTGGCGAAGGCCTATGACGCCTACAGCTTCAAGGTCATCCCGCAGGTCGGCGAGTGGGTCGCCAAGGATCGCGACGCCTATCAGTACCTGGTCGAGAGCATTCGCCGCTTCCCCGACCAGAAGACCTTCGCCGGCATGATCGAGAACGCCGGCTTCAAGCGGGTCAGCTACACCAACTTCACCGGCGGCGTCGCGGCCCTGCACCAGGGCTGGGCGCTTTAGGTTCATGGCTCTTCTCACCACCGATTTCCCCGGCGAATGCCGGGGCCCAGATCGTAAGGCCGAGCGGCGCCACGGCATGCCTCTGCCCGGGCTGAATCTGGATCCCGGCATTCGCCGGGAAGGTCGGGCTGAAGATACAGGGTCTTGGACTTGACCTCCCTCTCCGCGTTTTTCCGCCTGACGGGCGCGGGCTGGGCCCTGGTGCGGGCCGACGCCCTGATCCCGCGCGAGGCCGAGCCGCTGCTGCCGCCCAGCGCCAAGCTGGCCGGGCGTCTGCTGCGCCTGTTCGCGGGCGGCGCGGCCAAGCGCGGTCGGCCGGGCGAACGCCTGGCCCGCGTGCTGGAAAGCCAAGGCCCGGCGGCGATCAAGCTGGGCCAGTTCCTGTCGACCCGCGCCGACATCTTCGGAACCGCCTTCGCCGAAGATCTGTCGCACCTGAAGGACCGGCTGCCGGCCTTCCCGCTGGCGGTCGCCAAGGCCGAGATCGCCCGCAACCTCGGCAAGCCGCTGGACGAAATCTTCGCCGAGATCGGCGAGCCCGTCGCCGCCGCCTCCCTGGCCCAGGCCCATCCGGCCACCCTGGTCGACGGCCGCAAGGTCGCCGTGAAGGTGCTGCGGCCCGGCGTCGAGCGCCAGGTCGCCCGCGACACCGGCGTGCTGCGCCTGGCCGCGCGCCTGGCCGAGACCCTCGCCCCCGCCTCCCGCCGTCTGCGGCCGACCGAATTCGTCGAGGTCGTGATCCGCGCTCTCGAACTCGAAATGGACCTGCGGTTCGAGGCCGCCGGCTGCGCCGAACTGGGCGAGGCCATGGCCAAGGATCCCTATATGCGCGCCCCGACGGTGTGCTGGGAGGGCGTGGGCAAGCGCGTCCTGACCCTGACCTGGGCCGAGGGAACGCCGCTGTCCGACCCCGCCGCCCTCGCTCTGCCGGGCCTGGACCGCAAGGCCCTGGCCGAGAACGTCACCCGCGGCTTCCTGGCCCAGGCCCTGGACCACGGCCTGTTCCACGCCGACCTGCACGAGGGCAACCTGTTCGTCGCCGCCCCGTCCAGCATCACCGCCGTCGACTACGGCATCGTCGGCCGCCTAGGCCCGGGCGAGCGCCGCTACCTGGCCGAGATCCTGTACGGCTTCCTGAACCGCGACTATCCCCGCATCGCCCAGGTGCATTTCGACGCCGGCTATGTGCCGGCCCACCAGGACAAGGACGCCTTCGCCCAGGCCCTGCGCGCCGTCGGCGAGCCGGTGTTCGGCCGCAACGCCCGCGACGTGTCGATGGGCCGTCTCTTGGCGCAACTCTTCGAGATCACCGCCCTATTCGACATGGCCCTGCGCCCCGAACTGGTGCTCCTGCAGAAGACCATGGTCACGGTCGAGGGCGTGGCCCGCCGCATCGACCCGACCCACGACCTCTGGGCGGCCGCCGACCCGGTGGTCCGCCGCTGGATCGGCCGCGAGCTGTCGCCCACGGCCAAGATCCGCGACTTCGCCGAAGAAGCCCTGCGCGCCCTCCGCGCCATCGCCCGCCTGGCCGAGGCTCCGCCAGCCAAGACCGAGGCCCACGTCGAGCGGCCGCATGTCTGGCCGCTGCTGTGGTTCCTGGTCGGCGCCGCGACGGCGGGAGCGGCCTTCGTCACCGGCCTGTTGCTGTCGCGGTAAAGGCGTCCTTCGCGAGAGGATCACCGGTCTCTAGTTAGCGTCCGACGTCGGCCCCCGCGTTCGCTTCGACGTCGGCGCCGAGACCTCGATGTTGAAGCTCTCGACGATGGCGTCCAGCAACGCGCCTTCGCCGCCCAGGCCATCGGCGCTGAGCGCATCGGCGATATGGCCGGCGAGGTCGGCCAGGATGATGCCCCAGGCCGCCGTTTCCGTCTCGACGTCGCCCTCGGCGTACAACCCGCACTTCAGCGAGCAGTGCAGCCCCTGTTCGGCGATCCAGACGCGCGCCAGCTCAACGGCGCTGGCGTCTCGAAGCGCGGCGGGGGGTATGGCGCGGGCGTTCATCGTGACCTCGTGGCGAGCGAATGAAAGCCCCTTACCCCTCGGCCTCGTCGCGCTCGCGCTTCTTGGCGGCGGTGGCGCGGCGGGCCTCGCGGGTCTTCTGCTCGGTCCAATAGGCCGCGCCCTCGTCGGGCTTGAACATCGTGCGCGGCGCGCCCTCGCGCGAGACCACCGCGAACACATTGTCCTTCGGGTCGTAGATCAGCAGGTCGCCATTGGCGCGCTTCAGCGTCTGGGCGCCCTTGGGCGGATCGCTGACGAAGGCATGGACCTTGGCGACATAGTCGTCGGCCGTCTTGGCGCCGAACGTCTCACCGTTGCGTTCGAACGACCGCTGGGCGTTCTCCTCGGCGGTGCGGGTGCGGTTGGCCGCCCAATAGGGCTTGCCGGCGACCAGCTTGACCGGCGCGTCGCGCGGATCGCCCCGGCGCTGGGTTTCGGCCGAGGCTTCGGTCGCGGGCCCCTCGGCCGCCGCGCTGGCGCGATCGCCGCCCTTCGGCGCCTTGACCGCCGAAGCGCCGCTGTCGCAGGCGGAAAGGGCCAGGACGCCCAGCCAAGCGACGACCCCAACGGAAAACTGTCTTACAACCTTCATGATCGTATCCGCCCCATTGCTCTACCTTTACGTTTGATGAACGAAAGCGGAACGAGAGTCGAGTCCCAATCTTCACCGTAGGATTGTCACTGGCGCTTTGGCGCGCGGATGGGCATGTGCAGGGGACGAGACGAACGCGAGAGCGGGAGCTGGGCGTGAGCGAAAAGCGGGTTCTTCTGATCGTCGGCGGCGGGGTGGCGGCCTATAAGTCGCTGCTGCTGGTGCGGCTGCTGCGCAAGGCGGGGATCGCCGTGCGGCCGATCCTGACCAAGGCGGGCGCTGAGTTCGTCACGCCGTTGTCCCTGGCGGCCCTGGCCGAGGACAAGGTCTATCAGGACCTGTTCTCGCTGACGGATGAACACGAGATGGGCCACATCGAGCTGTCGCGCTCGGCTGATCTCGTCGTCGTCGCCCCGGCCACGGCCGACCTGATCGCCAAGGCGGCCAATGGCCTGGCCGGGGACCTGGCCTCCACCACCCTGCTGGCCACCGACAAGCCGGTGTTGATGGCGCCGGCGATGAACGTGCGGATGTGGCTGCACCCGGCCACCCAGCGCAATGTCGCGACCCTGAAGGCCGACGGCGTGTCGTTCGTCGACCCGGCGGAGGGCGCCATGGCCTGCGGCGAGTTCGGCCCCGGCCGCCTGGCCGAACCGGAGGAGATCTTCGCGGCTGTCGTCGCCATGCTGGAGGGCCCCGCCGCCAAGCCGCTGGTCGGCAAGCGCGCCATCGTCACGGCCGGGCCGACCTTCGAACCGATCGACCCGGTGCGGGGCGTCACCAACCGCTCCAGCGGCAAGCAGGGCTTCGCGATCGCCCAAGCCCTGGCGCAGCTGGGGGCGGATGTCACCCTGGTGGCCGGCCCGGTCTTCCTGCCCACCCCGCCAGGGGTCAAGCGCGTCGACGTCGAGACCGCCCGCCAGATGCTGGCCGCCAGCCAGGCCGCCCTGCCGGCCGATGTCGGGGTCTTCGTCGCCGCCGTCGCCGACTGGCGCGTCGACGAGGCGTTCGGCGCCAAGCTGAAGAAGGAGAAGGGCGGGCCGCCGGCCCTGACCTTCGTGGAAAACCCGGACATCCTGGCGACCCTGTCGGCTTCGGGGCCTCGGCGTCCCAAGCTGGTCGTCGGATTCGCGGCCGAGACCGACCATGTCGAGGAGCACGCCCGCGCCAAGCTGGCCCGCAAGGGCTGCGACTGGATCATCGCCAACGACGTCACCCAGCCCGGCGTCATGGGCGGGGGCGAGAACGCCGTGCTGCTGGTCACCAAGGACAGGACCGAACGCTGGGACCGCGCCGCCAAGGACGTCGTGGCGGCCCAGATCGCGGCGCGGATCGCCCAGGCGTTGGCCTAGATCGGCTCGAGGCGAGCCGCCTCACCCTGCCGCGCGGTCAGGCGCATCGGCCGGCCCCGCACCCAAAGCCGGTCGACCGTGACCCCGGTCCAACCCTTGGGCAGCATGGCCGGGCGCTGGCTCCACGTCTCCGGCGCCGCGCCCGACGGCATGATCCCGCTGAAGCCGTACAGCAGCGAGATCAGGAAGCCGCCGATATTGGCGAAGAACGGGCCAGCCTGCGGCTGCTCGGGAAAGCGGTCGGCGCGGTATTCCAGGGTCTGCAGGAAGCGACCCACGACGAACTGGCCATAGCCCTCGTCGAGCAGTCTCAGCGCCCTCTCGCGATCGCCGAGGCGCGCCGCCCAGGCGCCGTACAACGCCGACAGCATCGGACTGCCGACATAATCATCGGCCAGGTCCAGATAGAGCGAGATCGTCGCGGCCTCCGCTTCTGGCGACAGCGGATAGCCGAAGGGGAAGATCCCCATCAGCGGATCAGGCGTGGCGCCCTTCTCCTCGTTGGTCCTGTAGTCGTCGTGGGAGACGACGGCCTGGCCGCGCGTGGGGATTTGCAGGCCATCGGCGATCTCCAGCCACGTCGGATCCGCCTCGAAGCCCAGCGTCTCCGCGATCCGCGCGCCATCGCGTAGCACCACCACGGCGCCCATGTTCGAGAAGGCGGCGTTGTCGACCGGCTGCTCGCGCTCGGCGATGCCCATCGACGCCTTGATGGCGTAGCCGCCGCGCACCTTGCAGACCCGGCTGGCGATCCATTCACAGACGCCCGAGACCACGGGCCAGGTCCGCGTACGCAGGAACTCCCGGTCGCCGGTGGCGTCGGCGTAGAAGACGAAAGCCCGCGCCACGTCCAGCGAGACGTGATCCTCGTGCCAGGCGGCCGTACCTGGGAGCGGCGCCGCCTCCTGTCCGCTGCGCGGAGCGCTCTCCCACGGGAACTGCAGGCCCCGCCGGCCCATCAGCTGGGCGTTGCGCCGCGCGCTGTCGAGATGGGCGAACCGATATTCCAGCATGGCCCGCGCCGCGTGGGGCTGCAGCAGGCAGAGGGCGGGGACGACGAAGGCCTCGATGTCCCACATCACGTGGCCGAAGTAGTAGTGATAGTCGCGCCAGGTGGCCAAGCCGAAGATCGACGTCGAGGCGGGCGACGAGGCGTGGACCGAGCTCATCAGATAGAAGAAGCCGGCGTCGGCCAGAGACTGCCAGCGCGCCTCCGCGCCCTCCAGCCGGATTCGGCTCTTCCAGAGCGCGTCCCATTCCGCGCGGTTCTGCTTGCGGAGAGAGTCGAAGCCGTCGAACCGGGCCTTGGCGACCAGGCGCTCGGCCTGCTGATCGGGCAGGTCGTGAAGGGCGTCGGGCACGATGCCGGCGATCTGGCGCAGCCGCACGGCGCGTCCGGCCCGGGTCTGGACCGCGTACTCTGAAACCAGCCGATCATCGCGCAACGGCGGACGGGACGGCGCGACCTCGCCGGCGCCCAGCACCTCGCTGGTCAGAGCCAGGCCGCAGGTCGACAGCTCGCCGGCTGACGCCCACAGGACCGAGCCATCCGTGGCGGGCTCTTCCTCGCCGGGCGTCTCGCGCCTGTGTCGCAAGGCCTGCCCATCGACCCCCGCCCCATCGATCATGGCGCGAAGGCCCAGGGCGCAGGCCTTGTCGACCGTGACCGCGATCTCCTGGCACACCAGCGTCGGCTCCGGGCGACTGCAGAAGGTGACGACCTCGACCTGCGCGCGCTTGCCCTGGACCTCGAAGACAAAGCGGGAGGTGAGTTCGGCGGTCGAAAAATCATAGGCCTGCTCCAGGTCGGAAACCTGGTGCGGCGCGTCGGAGAGCCATACGCCGTCGATCGCCACGTCTCCGGCCAAAGGATATGGCGCGACCGCGGCCGCCTCGATCCGGCGTTCGTCGTGCTCGCCGCTGAACCCGCTGACCAGGCACATGCCCGCCTGCAGCGGCGTCTCCCGGACGCGCAGGCCCACAAGGCCGTTGGCGACATAGGCCGGCAGTTCGCGTCCTCTGGCGCCCTGTTCGATGGGGGGATTGTTCGGCTTGCTCATCAAGACTCCGCGCCTGGCCGAGGGCATCTCTTCAAAACCCGAAGCGCCCCGTCGCGGTTTCACCGCCTAACAAGCGACGGCGCGGCCGCCCCTCTGGCCCCGCCCCCCGAAAATCGGCTACAGCCGTCCTGTCCCGAGCACAGGAACCTCTCATGTCCGCCATCCCCGCCGGTCTCGCCATCCGCTTCAAGCGTTGGGAAGGCAATCCCGACCTGCCGGTCCCGACCTACGCTACGGCCGGCGCCGCGGGCTTCGACCTGCGGGCGGCCGTGCCGGAGGACGAGCCGATCGTGCTGAAGCCCGGCTCGCGCTGCATGGCGCCAACCGGCTTTTCGGTGGCCGTGCCGGACGGCTGGGAAATGCAGGTGCGGCCGCGCTCGGGCCTGGCCTTGAAGAACGGCGTCACGGTGGTCAACGCGCCGGGCACCGTCGACAGCGACTATCGCGGCCAGGTCTGCGTGCTGCTGATCAATCTGGGCGAGGAGGACTTCACGATCCGCCGCGGCGACCGCATCGCCCAGGGCGTGATCGCCGCCGCGCCGCAATGGCCGCTGGTCGAGGTCGCCGACCTGGACGAGACCGATCGCGGCGCCGGCGGCTTCGGCTCGACGGGCGTCTAGAGCGCGTTAGGTTCAAGCGTGAGCGGTTAAACCGCTCGAACGCGCTCCAAGCGCTCTAGAGGCCAGGGGCGCGGATCGCCATCGCCAGATAGCTGCCAAAGCCCGCCGCGAACGCCATCGCGGCCACCCACAGCAGCGGCCGCACCAGCTCCAGCGAAGAGCGCTTCTCCAGGTCGTCCATCGGGCCCTCCAGGTCTGGCGGCCAGGGTTCGCCGGCCTTTTTCCTCAACGGACCAGGGGTGTTTTGGTTCGCCGAACGATACGCACGAAAGCGCTTTCGCGCGCCGTCCGCGTTTGGGCGCGGGCGAGCCTTGTCGGCGCCTGACGCAAAAACTTCTTCGGCCCGCCGTTGATCTTTGGACGACTGCGTCCATTTATCCGCTTGCCGCGCTCGCGTGATGTGACTATCGGGCGCGTTCACGCTCTGGGGATAGGGTTTTTCCGTTCATGGCGACGCCGCAAAAGAAGAAGCTGGTCCCGATGGTCGCGGGCGGGGTCCTCGTGGCCGCTGTCGTGGTCGGCGGGACCCTGTGGTTCCTGGACAAGCAGCGCTTCGAAAGCACCGACAACGCCTTCGTCCAGGCCGATACGGTGCAGATCAGCCCGCAGGTTTCCGGCTATGTGGCCGAGGTCCTGGTGGCCGACAACCAGCGGGTCGAGGCGGGCCAGGTGCTGGCCAAGATCGATCCGTCGACCTTCCAGGCCATCGTCGACCAGGCGATCGCCAACGCCGGCGCCGCCGACGCGGCCGTCCGCGCCATCGATGACAAGAACAGCCTCGAGCAGGCGATGATCGCCCAGCGGGCCGCCGGCGTGACCAGCGCCCAGGCCGACGCCAGCCGCGCCAAGGCCGACCTCGAGCGCTACAACAGCCTGGCGACCCAGGGCTGGGTCTCGCAGCAGAAGGTCCAGACCGAGCGCGCCGCCGCCACCCAGACCGCCGCCGGCGTCGCCAGCGCCCAGGCCGCCCTGGAAGCCGAGCGCCGCGCCGCCCAGTCGCTGGGCTCGGCCAAGGCCCAGGCCGTGGCTCAAGCCGCCGCCGCCCACGCCGCCGTGGAGCAAGCCAAGCTGGACCTCGAGCGCACCGTGATCCGCGCGCCGGTCGCCGGCGTGGTCGGCGCCCGCTCGGTGCGTCCGGGCCAGCTGGTCCAGCCGGGCGTGGCCCTGATGTCGGTCGTGCCGCTGGGCCAGGCCTATGTCGTCGCCAACTTCAAGGAGACCCAGGTCGCGCGCATCCGCGTCGGCCAGTCGGTCGAGATCAAGGCCGACGCCTTCGGCAAGGCCAAGATCGTCGGCAAGGTCGACAGCTTCGCCCCCGCTACGGGCCAGCAGTTCGCCCTGATCCCCGTCGAGAACGCGGTCGGCAACTTCACCAAGATCACCCAGCGCCTGCCGGTGAAGATCGCCGTCGATCGCAGCCAGCTGGGCGCGGCCCTGCGTCCGGGCCTGTCGGTCGAGGTCAAGGTCGACGTCCGCGACCGCTCGGGCACCTCGTTCGCCGAGGCGGGCCAGAGCACGCCGCAGGTCGCCCGCCAGGGCGTGGACCGCTAGACGGCGGACGCGTCATGACCGACGCCGCCCTCCCCGCCTCGCAAGCCGCCGCCGCCACCCCCAAGCCGGAGATCGACTGGGGCAAACTGTTCCTCGGTTTCGGGGCCATGGTCATCGGCCAGTTCATGGCCATCCTGGACATCCAGATCGTCGCGGCGTCACTGCCGCAGATCCAGGCCGGCGTCGGCGCCAGCACCGACCAGATCAGCTGGATCCAGACCGCCTATCTGATCCCCGAGGTCGTGATGATCCCGCTGTCGGGCTATCTGTCGCGGCTGTGGGGCACCCAGCGCCTGTACCTGGCCTCGTGCACCGGCTTCATCGTCATGAGCGTGCTGACGGGCCTTAGCTCGTCGATCGACATGATGATCCTGACGCGAGCGCTGCAGGGCTTCATCGGCGGGGCGATGATTCCGACGGTGTTCGCCGTCGCCTTCACCGCCTTCCCGCCCGAGCGGCGCGTGACGGCCAGCGTGATCATGGGCCTGATCGTCACCCTGGCGCCGACCGTCGGCCCGACCCTGGGCGGCCACCTGACCGAGGCCCTGTCCTGGCGCTGGCTGTTCTTCATCAACGTGCCCACGGGCCTGCTGGTCCTGTTCGGCGTGGCGCGCTGGGGCGACTTCGACAAGGGCGACCCGAGCCTGGCCAAGGGCTTCGACTGGTTCGGCCTGGCCGTCATGGCCGTCTTCCTGATGAGCATGCAGTACGTGCTGGAGGAAGGCGCCAAGGACGACTGGTTCGACGACACCGCCATCCTGTGGCTGACGGTCACCGCCGTGATCGGCGGCGTGGTCTTCATCTGGCGGCAGCTGACCTACAAAAACCCGATCGTCGAGCTGCGGGCCTTCGCCAACCGCAACTTCACGGTCGGCGTCTTGATGACCGCCGTCTCGGGCGCCAGCCTGTTCGGCGGCACCTTCCTGCTGCCGCAGTTCCTGGGCCGGGTGCGCAACTATTCGGCGTCGGAGGTCGGCACCACCATGATCATCTCGGGTCTGTCGATGTTCCTGACCGGACCGATCGCCGGTCGGCTGGTGCGCAAGACCGATCCGCGCGCACCCATGTGCCTGGGCTTCATCCTGGCGGGTTGGGGCATGTACATGGCCCATGGCGTGACCAAGGACTGGGGTTTCTGGGAGTTCGCCGGCGTCCAGGCCTGCCGAGGCGTGGGCGTGATGATCGCCATGATCGCCACCCAGCAGGTCACCATGAGCACCCTGCCGCCGCACATGGTCAAGAACGCCTCGGGCCTGGTCAATCTGGCGCGCAACACCGGCGGCGCGGTGGGCTTGGCCCTTCTGGCCACCTCGATCAGCCAGCAGACGGCGCTCTATTACGACGATATGACCTCGAAGGTGACCCAAGGCGGGCCGACGGCCAGCATGATGGCCGGTCTGACCCAGCGCATGATGCAGCTGGGCGTCGCCGATCCCGCCGGCGCGGCCCGCAAGGCGATCGGCGGCATGATCGAGCAGCAGGCCACGGTCATGGCGTTCGGCGACAGTTTCACCTTGCTGGCGATCGGGTGTTTCCTGGCGGCGTTCGTGTCTCTGCTCGCCAGCCCGGCCAAGAACGCCCCGCCGCCGCCCTCGGACGCCCACTGATGCCGCGCATTCCCGGACAGATCGACGTCGCCAAGACCGAAGCCATCCTCGACGCCGCCGTCGAGGTGATCGGCGAGCGGGGCCTGGCCGCGCCGATGGAGGCGATCGCCAAGCGGGCGGGCGTCTCCAAGCAGACGGTCTATAACCACTATGGCTCCAAGGCCGAGCTGATGCGGGCCCTGATGCAGCGTCGGGTCGAGCGGGTCACCGCGCCGCTGCGCGGCCAGGACGCCGTGGACAACCCGACCGCGGCGCTCGAGGCCTACGCCCGCTCGCTGCTGGAGACGGTGATCACCAACAAGAGCTACTCGATGATGCGGGTGGTGATGATGGGGGCGGGCGAGATGCCCGACGTCGCCCAGGAAGTCTATGAAGCCGGCCCGCTAAGCGCCCGCCGCCAGCTGGCGGCGTTCCTGAAGACCGAGACGGAACTGGGCCGGATGAAGGTCGAGGACTGCGACCAGGCGGCGGAGTTCTTCTCCGGCATGATCCTGGGCCACAACCAGATGCGCGCGCTGCTGCGCCTGCCCTCCGACAAGACGCCGGAAGAGTTCGGCCGCTTCGCGCGGGAAGCGGCCGAACGGTTCATGCGGGCCTACGCGCTGTAGGCCTAAAAAGCCTAAAGGGGCTGGCTTACGCCTCGTCCTGGTCGGGCATGCCCATCATGTGGAAGCCGGCGTCGACGTGGACCACTTCGCCCGTGGTCGACTTGCCGAGGTCCGAGGCCAGCCACAGGGCGCAGCCGGCGACGCCTTCCATCGAGGTGTCTTCCTTCATCGCCGAGAAGGCGCGCCCCTGGGCGATCATGCTGCGGCCGCCCGAGATGCCGGCCAGGGCCAGGGTGCGCATGGCGCCGGCCGAGATGGCGTTGGCGCGGATGCCCTTGGGGCCCAGGTCGCGGGCGATATAGCGGGTCGCCGCTTCCAGCGCCGCCTTGGCCACGCCCATGGTGTTGTAGTTCGGGATGGTCCGCTCCGACCCCAGATAGGTCATGGTGATCAGCGAGCCGCCGTTCGGCATCAGCTTGGAGGCGCGCTTGGCGACGTCCACAAAGCTGAAGGCCGAGATGTTCATGGCCATCAGGAAGCCTTCGCGGGTCGTGTTGTCCACGAACGAGCCCTTCAGCTCGTTCTTGTTGGCGAAGGCCACCGAGTGGACGACGAAGTCCAGAGTCCCGAATTCCTTCTCGATCGTGGCGAAGGCGGCGTCCATCGAGGCGTCGTCGGTGACGTCGGCCGGGATCATCGTCTTGACGCCGATGCTCTCGGCCAGCGGGCGCACGCGGCGCTCGAGCTCTTCGCCCTGATAGGTGAAGGCCATCTCGGCGCCCTGGGCGGCCAGCTGGCTGGCGATGCCCCAGGCGATCGAGTTGTGGTTGGCCACGCCCATGACGAGGCCCTTCTTGCCCCGCATCAGCTCGCCCTTGGGGAACGCGTAATCGTCGGCCATGTGTCGGGCCCTCTTTGGCAAATCGTTGCCCGCTGAGTTAGCAGGGCTCGCACCGGGGAGGAACCCCGCCGCGCGGTCCTAGATCTTGCTGAAGATCAGCGTGCCGTTGGTGCCGCCAAAGCCGAAGCTGTTGGACATCACCGTTTCGAGCGGCTTGTCGACGCGCTGGCGCAGGATCGGCAGGTCGGCGAACTCGGGGTCCAGCTCCTCGATGTGGGCGCTCTCGGCGGCGAAGCCGTTGTCGAGCATCAGGATCGAGTAGATGGCCTCCTGCGCGCCGGCCGCGCCCAGGCTGTGACCGGTCAGGGACTTGGTCGACGAGATCATCGGGGCCTTGTCGCCGAACACCTCGCGCACCGCGCCCATCTCCTTGCTGTCGCCGACCGGGGTCGAGGTGCCGTGCGGGTTCAGATAGTCGATGGTCCGGTTCCCGGCCTCGGCCATGGCCAGGCGCATGCAGCGCGCCGCGCCCTCGCCCGACGGCGCGACCATGTCGTAGCCGTCGGAATTGGCGGCGTAGCCCACGAGTTCCCCGTAGATCTTGGCGCCGCGCGCCTTGGCGCGTTCGTATTCCTCCAGCACCACGATCCCGGCGCCGCCGGCGATCACGAAGCCGTCGCGGTTCTTGTCATAGGCGCGGCTGGCGACGGCCGGGCGGTCGTTGAAGTTGCTGCTCATGGCGCCCATGGCGTCGAACAGGTTCGACAGGGTCCAGTCCAGCTCCTCGCAGCCGCCGGCGAAGATCACGTCCTGCTTGCCCAGCTGGATCTGCTCGGCGGCCGCGCCGATGCAGTGGGCGCTGGTCGCGCAGGCCGAGCTGATCGAATAGTTGATCCCGCGGATCTTGAACCAGGTCGACAGCACCGCCGACGGCCCCGAGCTCATGGCCTTGGGCACGGCGAACGGACCGATCCGCTTGGGGCCCTTCTCGCGGGTCGTGGCCGCGGCCTCGACGATGACGCGGGTCGAGGGGCCGCCCGAGCCGACGAGCAGGCCGGTGCGCTCATGGCTGATCTCGGCTTCGGTGAGGCCCGAGTCGGCGATCGCCTGCTCCATGGCGATGTGGGCGTAGGCCGTGCCGGGCGCGAGGAACCGCGCCGCGCGGCGGTCGACCAGCGGCTCCCAGTCGATCTGGGGCGCGGCATGGACCTGGCAGCGGAAGCCGAGCTCGGCATACTCCGGCGCGGCGATCACGCCCGACTTGGCCTCGCGCAGGGAGGCCAGCACCTCATGGGCGTTGTTGCCGATGGACGAGACGATCCCCAGTCCGGTGACGACGACGCGACGCATTCTGTAAATCCTCTTCTCCCCCTCCGATCCGTCAGGGGCCGGTTCTCTCGCTAAACGACCGGTCTTTAACTAACGGATCAAGCCATCTGTTCAGGCGTGAACAGGCCGACCTTCAAATCCTTGGTTTCGTAGATCACCTTGCCGTCGGCCTCCAGCACGCCTTCGCCGATTCCCATGACGAGCTTGCGCATGATGACCCGCTTCAGGTCGATCTTGTAGACCACCTTCTTGACGTTCGGCGTGACCTGGCCGGTGAACTTGACCTCGCCGACGCCCAAGGCCCGGCCGCGGCCGGGCGCGCCCGACCAGCCCAGGAAGAACCCGACCAGCTGCCACATGGCGTCCAGGCCCAGGCACCCCGGCATGACCGGGTCGCCGATGAAGTGGCAGCCGAAGAACCAGAGGTCGGGGTTGATGTCGAATTCAGCTTCGACATAGCCCTTGCCGTACTTGCCGCCTTCCGACTCGATGCGGACGATCCGGTCGAACATCAGCATCGGCGGGGCCGGCAGTTGGGCGTTTCCGGGGCCGAAAAGCTCGCCGCGGCCGCAGGCCAGGAGTTCTTCGTAGGAGTAGGCGTTCTTCTGCATGGGGCACGCCCTAGCACGGCGCCGGGCCGGGCCTCAATGTTTCCCTGTCGAAACAGATCGTGATCGGGTCAGTCCTTACGGCACTGCACCGCCGGATCGGCGCCCCAGATGTCGCCCTCCCGCGCCCAGCCCGAGACCCCGTCGGCGCGCAGCCGGCACCAGCCCTTCTCGCACTTGTCCAGCGCCGCGACGGCGCGCGACTTCAGATAGGCGGTGACCTTGGCCCCCTCCTTGGGCGATTTCAGCAGCGGCAGGTTGGTCGGCTGGACGCGCATGGCCGAGCGGCGGCCGTCGACCGTGCGCTTGTGCACCCAGGCGAGGCCCCCTTCGGGATCGCAGATCCGCCGCCATTCGCGGGTCTCGGCGACGATCTGCACGGGCAGCCCCTTGGCGCGATAGATCCACAACAGCTGGTGGGCCTCGTCGGGACCCTTGCGCGCGTTCACCTCGGCGTATTTCAGCGAGACGTAGCGCGGCACCTCCAGGCCCGAGGGGGTCACCCTGGGCCCCTCGGCCGCCGCCGGACCGGCCGCCACGACCGCGAATCCCAGGAAAAGTCCCGTGAAACGCTTCCGGGGCAAACCTTGTTCTGTTTTCGACGGCATGTTGCTTGGCCCCCACGGGCCCCTTTGCTACAGCTTTCAAACGCCCGTCAGTGAGAGCTTTTCAGTCCGACCATGGCCGCCCGCAAGCTCAAAGTCGTCGTCACCCGCAAACTCCCCGATCCGGTGGAGACGCGGATGTGCGAACTGTTCGACACCGAACTCAACGTCACCGACACGCCGATGTCGCCAGATGAGCTCGTCGACGCCATGAGCCGCGCCGACGTGCTGGTGCCGACCATCACCGACCGCATCGACTCGCGCCTTCTGTCGCGATCCGGCGATCGGCTCAAGCTGATCGCCAATTTCGGGGCGGGGGTCGACAATATCGACGTCGCCACCGCCAATGCGCGCGGCATCATCGTCACCAACACGCCGGGCGTCCTGACCGAGGACACCGCCGACCTGACCATGACCCTGATCATGGCGGCCTCGCGCCGGATCGTCGAAGGCGCCGAGGTGGTCAAGGCCGGCGGCTTCCACGGCTGGTCGCCGACCTGGATGCTGGGCCGCCGCCTGTGGGGCAAGCGCCTGGGCATCATCGGCATGGGCCGCATCGGCCAGGCCGTCGCCCGCCGCGCCAAGGCCTTCGGCATGCAGGTGCACTACCATAACCGCAAGCCCGTCAGCCCGCGCATCGCCGAGGAGCTGGGCTGCACCTACTGGGAAAGCCTGGACCAGATGCTGGCCCGGATGGACTTCATTTCGGTCAACTGCCCGCACACGCCGGCGACCTACCACCTGCTGTCGGCGCGTCGGCTGAAGCTGCTGCGGCCGCACGCCGTGGTGGTCAACACCGCGCGCGGCGAGGTGATCGACGAGGGCGCGCTGGCCAACATGCTGGCCAAGGGCGAGATCGCCGGCGCCGGCCTGGACGTCTACGAGCACGAGCCGGCCATCAATCCCAAGCTGCTCAAGCTGCCCAATGTCGTGCTGCTGCCGCACATGGGCTCGGCCACGGTCGAGGGCCGTATCGACATGGGCGAGAAGGTCATCGTCAACGTGAAGACCTTCATGGACGGGCATAGACCGCCGGATCGCGTCATCCCGGCGATGCTGTAGGGGCGGCGGGCGCCTAGCCTCTCATTTCCGTGTCATCCCGGAAGCCTCGAAGAGGCTGTCCGGGCCCAGGGCCACCGCCCCGTCGCTTGCCCTGGGTCCCGGCTCTACGCTGCGCTTCGGCCGGGATGACACGAGGAAAGTGGTTTTGAAGGAGCGCGCTAAGCCAGCGGATACTCCCGCTCGAGCCGGTAAACCGACCCCGCGCTGGTCTGCCAGCTGGAATAGAGCCCGAACCGGTCGACGGGGAAGCTCGGCGACTTCAGAAGGTTGTGCGTCTGGATCCAGGCGCCGACCTCGGGAACGGCCGGCTTCTTCAGATAGGCCAGGGTGACGTGCGGCCGGTAGAGCCGCGTCTCGGGCTTGAGCTCGGCGGCGCGGGCGGCGCTTTCGTTGGCCTTCTGCAGGCGGCGCAACGGGGCGCTGTCCTCCACCCCAGCCCAGACCGCGTGGATATCCGCGCCCTCGCCGAAATGCCCGACGCCGGCCAGGGTCAGGTCGAAGGCGGGGGCGTCGATCTGCATCAGCGCCTCGTCCAGGTCGTCGGCCACGTTTTCCGCGACATCGCCAATGAACCTCAGCGTGATGTGGAAGGCTTCCAGCGGCCGCCAACGCGCGCCCTCGATCCCGTGCTGACGCGAGAGCAGGCCCTCGCCGATGTCCGGCGGAATGGCGATGGCGGTGAAGAGACGGATCATCGCCTGGGTTTAATCCCCTGCAACGCCAGGACAAGAGGAGTCTGGGTGAGCGAGCCCCGCTTTCATGCTATCTGGAATTGAGAGGCAGGAGGCCAGCTTGGCGCGAAGTTTGGATCGAGGCCCTCTATGGCCGTTGGTGGTCGCGTTGGGCTTGGCTTTGGGGCCGCTCGCCCAGGCGCAAACACCTGAGACCGCATCCATGCCGCCCATCGCCGGCAAGGTGACGCTGCGCTGTATCCTGAAGGCCGACGGTGGGGTGCGCGATTGCCAGGTGGAGGACGAAACACCGGCCGGCGCGGGCCTGGGCGCTGCGGCCCAGCGGCTCAGCGAGCGCTTCCGCACCCATCCTAAGGGTGGGGCCAAAGGTCCGGTCGAGGGGGCGACCATCAAGATTCCCATGGTGTTCCAACCGCCCACGGGCGCCGCGAAGCCCTAGAGCATTTCCCCATAAGTGTGAAACGGTTAGCGGGTCGAAAAATGCTCTAAACTTTTGAAATAGAGCGCCTTTTATCCGATCTGGTTGGGTCAATCAGATCGGAAAGGGCTCTAGGAATCCTCACGGGCACGGATTGGGGTGGCGGGCGTGGATGGCGTTGACGGCGTCTTCCAGGTCGTCGGTCCAAGCTAGGTCGAAGGCGTCGATATTGGTCTTCAGCTGCTCCATCGAGGTCGCGCCGATGATCGTGGCGGTCGTGAACGGCCGCGTATCGCAGAACTTCAGGGCCAGCTGGGCCGGGTGAATTCCGTTGGCCTCGGCCAGGGCCACATAGGCGTGAAACGCCTCCTGCGAGCCGGGCCCTTCGTAGCGCTGCATGCGGTTGTAGAGCGCCTTGCGCGAGCCGGCCGGCAGGGCGCCGTCCAGGTACTTGCCGGTCAGCTGGCCCTGGGCCAGCGGCGAATAGGCCAGGAGGCCCACCTGCTCGCGCATGGCGATCTCGGCCAGGCCGTATTCGAAGGTGCGGTTGGCCAGGTGGTAGGCGTTCTGGATCGAGGCGATCCTGGGGAGACCTCTCGTCTCGCTCTCGGCCAGGAACCGCATGACGCCCCACGGGAACTCGTTCGAGACGCCGACGTGGCGGATCGAGCCCTTCTTCACGTGGGCGTCGAGCGCCTCGAGGATGTCGCCGAAGCTTTCGAAGTCCTGGTCGTAGTCCCTGAACGTCTGGCCGCCGAACACCCGCACCCGGCGATCGGGCCAGTGCAGCTGGTAGAGGTCGAGATAGTCGGTCTTCAGTCGGCGCAGCGAGCCCTCGACGGCCTCGTCGATCTGGGCCTTGGTCTGGCGGGTCGTCGCCCCATCCTTGCGCATCCACGAAAGACCGCCGAACGCCGCGCCCTGGCCGGCGACCTTCGAGGCCAGCACGACCTCGTGACGCTTGCCGGTCTTCTGGAACCACGAGCCGATATAGTCCTCGGTGCGGCCTTGCGTCTCCGGATTGGGCGGGCTGGCGTACATCTCGGCCGTGTCCCAGAAGGTCACGCCGCGGCCGAGGGCGTAATCCATCTGCTCGTGGGCCTGCGCCTCCGTGTTCTGCGAGCCCCAGGTCATGGTGCCCAGGCAGCAGCGCGAGACCGTCACGTCGGTCCGACCCAGCTTGGCGTACTCCATCGGCGCGTCCCTCGTTCTTGTTTTCGCCTTTGTTCTTAAGGGGTCTGGCGGCGGCTTGGGAAGCGCCGGATGGGCGCGCGGCCGCATACCATGTATACTTTTCGAACGGGGATTGCGCCGAGCGCGAGGACACCCGATATTTCGGAGGCGTCCACCGTGGACGCCTAGCTCAAGGGCTTAATTCGATGAACGACTTCAACCGCGGCTACGCGCGCTCGATCCCGGCGGATCGCGCCGACATGTCGGTTGACGCCGGCCTGCGTAGTTTCATGCTCGGCGTCTACAACAAGGTGGCGTTGGGTCTCCTGCTGTCGGGCGCTCTGGCCTTCCTGACCAGCGCGACGCCGCTGGCCAACCTGCTGTACCAGGTCGGGCCGGGCGGGCGTTTCGCCGGCTTCACCCTGCTGGGCATGGTCGTGGCCTTCGCCCCGCTCGCGATGATGCTGGTGTCCATGTTCGCCATGCGCAACCCGACCGCGCGCTCGTCGGGCATTCTCTATTGGGCGATGGTCGCCTCGATCGGCGCGGGCCTTGGCGTGTGGCTGCTGATCTATACCGGCGCCTCGGTGGCCGCGACCTTCTTCGTGACCGCCGCCGCCTTCGGCGGGCTCAGCCTGGTCGGCTACACGACCAAGAAGGACCTGACCGGCTTCGGCAGCTTCCTGATCATGGGCCTGATCGGCCTCATGCTCGCCTCGCTGGTCCAGATGTTCCTGCATCTGCCGGGCCTGTCGTTCGTGATCAACATCCTGGGCGTGTTCATCTTCGCGGGCCTGATCGCCTATGACACCCAGCGCCTGAAGATGACCTATTACGCCCTGGGCGGCGACCAGCAGTCGATGGCCGTGGCGACCAACTACGGCGCGCTGAGCCTCTATCTGAACTTCATCAACCTGTTCCAATTCCTGCTCAGCATGATGGGCGACCGCCGCTAAGCCGGCGTTGCGAAACGGACCAGACGAGCCCCGGCGGGAAACCGCCGGGGCTTTTTCTTTGGCGGGAGCCGCCCCACATTGACGGCGATGGAGACGACCATGATCCGGACCCTCGCCTTCACCGCGGCCTTGGCGGCCGCCGGCCTCGCCCAAGCCAAAGTCCGGCTCCCGGCCTATCCGCCGCCCGACAAGACGCCCAATCTCGCCGCGCCTCTGAACCTGAAGCCCGTCGGCCCGATCGAGCTGCGCTACGCCAACGCGCCGGCTCCGCTGCCAAGGGGCGTCGCGCGGACGGCGATCGAGCGCCGCCAAGGCGGCGTCTCGGGCGGGATCGGCGTGTTGTGCGGCATCCAGCCCAGCGCCGACACCAGCGGGGTGGGCGCGGCGCGAGGCTACGACAACGAAGGCCGCTTCGTCGGCGCCAAGCTGGGCTTTTCGTTCTAGGGATCAGTCGACGACCGAGAACTTGCCCTTCTCGAACACCCGCAGCACCTGCGTCAGCTCATGGCCGCGCTTGAGGATCTGGCCGCCCTGGCCGAACACCGCCCAGGCGCCCTGCTTGCGGGCCAAAGCCGGGTTCTTCTCGACGCGATAGAGCGGCGCCTCGGCCGCGTGGCGAAAGATCGAGAAGACGGCGCGGTCCGAGAGGCCGGCGATGCCGTAGTCGCGCCACTCGCCGGCGGCGACCATGCGGCCGTAGAGGCGCATCAGCTGGTCGAGCTCTCGCCGCTCGAAAAAGACGACGCCGCCGACCGGCGCGGGCTGGGAATCCAGGGCCATGAGGGGAATCTAGTCCGAATCCGGCCGATTGGAACAGCATCGTGTCAGATGGGACACGGCCGGCGGAAATGACATGGGAAGGACACGGCGCGCCCTGAAAGGACCTTATTTCGGTCCTTCGCCCGCCCGTTTGCGGGTCGATAAGGTCAGTGTCGGCTGATCGGAGACCCTGTGGTCAGGATCCTGAACAGCCCCCCCAGCCCCCAGATCGCGGGCCGGTCGGCCGACAGACTTTGAAATATCCCCCTCCCCCAACGAGCCCGCGCGGATCCCCCTCCCGCGCGGGCTTTTTGCGTTCGCCGCGGCGTGTAACAGCCCGGAGACGCCGGCCGCACGACGGCCACACCCCGTCGCCAAAGCACCTTGGTTTGGTCCAGCGCTCGCCCGTTTGGCGGTCGATAACAAGAGCGTCGACGAAGACGGACCGGGGTCCTGTCCAGCCCCCCCCAGCCCCTCCGGCCCGCAAGTCTTCG
The DNA here is from genome assembly GCF_001556515.1 of Caulobacter sp. CCH9-E1. GTDB lineage: Bacteria > Pseudomonadota > Alphaproteobacteria > Caulobacterales > Caulobacteraceae > Caulobacter. The sequence continues at coordinate 21,561 of NZ_LSJA01000093.1, forward strand.
ACGATGCTTAAAGGACCCGCGCGGCCGTTCCCCTCCGCCGCGCGGGTTTTCCTTTGTCCGGAAAGCGCCGCGCGAGGCTCAGCGATCGGCGCCGGGGGCCTGCAGCACGCCCAGGATGCGGCCGCCCTTGGCGCCCTGCACCATCACCACGGTCACCAGGTCCGCGTCGGCGGCCTTCGGCAAGCGGTAGAGCTTGGGTCTGCCCGCCCACGGGCCCAGGCGCACCAGCTCGCGCACGACGTTGCGATGCACCAGGGTCTGGCCCTTGTTGTCGCCGCGCTTGACGGCGATGTCCTGCTCGCGCGGGTCGTAGCGCACCAGCCAGACCTCGCCGCCGCCGCGCGGCGCGGGGCCCGAACCGACCGCCACCCGGGTCTTGCCGACGAATTCCATGTCGGGCGGATTGGCCGGGGCCTTGGCCGCCGCCTTCACGAGGTCCTCGATCGCCTCGGCCTTGGTTCCCGAGGCCTGCACCCGGCCGCCGACCACCATCTGGGGCGTCGGCACGTCGCGCAGGGCGAACTTCTTGGCGTAGGCGCGCTGGCGTTCGGCGAAGTCCGGCTTGGCGAAGGTGTCCTTCCAGCCGAGATAGTCCCAGTAGTCGACCGAGTAGGTCAGGGCCAGGACGCCCTCGCGCCGGGCCAGTTCGGCGGCCAGCTGGTTGGCCTTGCCGCACGACGAACAGCCCTGGGCGGTGAACAGCTCGACCACCACGGGCGGCTTGCCCGCCCAGGCGGCCGACCCCCAAGCCAGGGATGACGCGGCGCCGGACAGGATCAGGCAGAACAGGGAGAGGGCGGCCTTACGCATTGCGGGTCACTTAAGCCAAGAACGCCCAGGATATCCGTTCACGAGGCCGTGAATAGCGGCGGTCCATGGGGAGAAACGGTGGAGACATCGTTGTCACGGACCGAAACGGCCCGCGACAGAACGAAAACGGCCGGCCCCGCGAGGAGCCGGCCGTCTCGTTCAAGCCCTGCGGCTTTCGCTTAGTCCGCGCGCGCCAGGTTGCGCAGCACGTAGTTCAGCACGCCGCCGTTCTTGAAGTATTCAAGCTCGGTCGGGGTGTCGATGCGGCAGCGCACCGGGAAGCGGGCGATGCGGCCGTCGGTCGGGCGGTACAGCTCGACGATCAGCTGCTTGCGCGGCGCCAGATCCGTCAGACCACGGATCGAGACGATTTCCTCGCCGGTCAGCTCCAGCTTCTGCCAGCCGTCCTGGACGAACTGCAGCGGCAGCACGCCCATGCCGACCAGGTTCGAACGGTGGATGCGTTCGAAGCTCTCGCAGATCACCGCGCGGACGCCCAGCAGCTTGGTGCCCTTGGCGGCCCAGTCACGCGACGAGCCGGTGCCGTATTCCTTGCCGCCGAAGACGACCGCCGGACGGCCTTCTTCCTGGTACTTCATCGCCGCGTCGTAGATCGACATCACTTCGCCGGTCGGGAAGTGCTTGGTCACGCCGCCTTCGATGTCCGGGGTGATGCGGTTGCGGATGCGGATGTTGGCGAACGTGCCGCGCATCATCACCTGGTGGTTGCCGCGGCGGGCGCCGTAGCCGTTGAAGTCCACCGGCTGGACGCCGTGGTCGATCAGGAACTTGCCGGCCGGGCTGGACGCCTTGATCGAACCGGCCGGGCTGATGTGGTCGGTGGTGATCGAGTCGCCGAACACGGCCAGGATGCGGGCTTCCACGATGTCGGTCACCGGGGCCGGCGTCATCGACATGTTGGGGAAGTACGGCGGGTTCTGGACGTAGGTCGAGTCGGCTTCCCAGGCGTAGGTCTGGCCGCCGGTCACCTTGATGCCCTGCCAGTTCTTGTCGCCCTTGAAGACGTCGCCGTAGCGGGTGGCGAACATCTTCTCGTTGATCGCCTTGCGCTGCAGGGCGGCGATGTCCTCGTTCGAGGGCCAGATGTCCTTCAGGTAGACGTCGTTGCCCTTCTTGTCCTGGCCGATCGGCTGGGTGGCCAGGTCGATCTTCAGGCTGCCGGCCAGGGCGTAGGCCACCACCAGCGGCGGCGAGGCCAGGTAGTTGGCGCGGACGTCCGGGTTCACGCGGCCTTCGAAGTTGCGGTTGCCCGAGAGCACCGAGCAGGCGACCAGATCGTTGTCGTTGATCGTCTTGCTGATGGCTTCCGGCAGCGGGCCCGAGTTGCCGATGCAGGTGGTGCAGCCGTAGCCCACGAGGTTGAAGCCCAGGGCGTCCAGCGACTTGGTGAGGCCGGCCTTGGCCAGGTAGTCGGTGACCACCTGCGAGCCGGGGGCCAGCGAGGTCTTCACCCACGGCTTGACCTTCAGGCCCTTGGCGACCGCGTTCTTGGCCAGCAGGCCGGCGGCGATCAGCACCGAGGGGTTGGAGGTGTTGGTGCACGAGGTGATGGCCGCGATGACCACGTCGCCGTGGCCGACGTCGAAGCTCTCACCCTCGACCGGCGCGCGCAGCTCGGGGTTCTCGGCCTTGCCGAACTCACCGGCCAGCGACTCGGCGAACTTGGCGGCGGCGTCGGCCAGCAGGACGCGGTCCTGCGGGCGCTTCGGACCGGCCAGCGACGGCTGGACGGTCGAGAGGTCGAGTTCCAGGGTGTCGGTGAAGGTCGGCTCGGCGACGCCGGGCTCCCACCACAGGCCCTGCTCCTTGGCGTAGGCTTCGACCAGGGCGACGCGTTCGGCGGTGCGGCCGGTGCCCTTCAGATAGGCCACGGTCGAGGCCGAGATCGGGAAGAAGCCGCAGGTGGCGCCGTATTCCGGAGCCATGTTGGCGATCGTCGCCTGGTCTTCCAGGGTCAGGTTGGCCAGGGCGTCGCCGTAGAATTCGACGAACTTGCCGACCACGCCCTTCTTGCGCAGCATCTGGGTGACGGTCAGCACCAGGTCGGTGGCCGTCGCGCCTTCCGGCATGGCGCCGGTCAGCTTGAAGCCGATGACTTCCGGGATCAGCATCGGGATCGGCTGGCCCAGCATCGCGGCCTCGGCCTCGATGCCGCCCACGCCCCAGCCCAGGACGGCCAGGCCGTTGACCATCGTCGTGTGGCTGTCGGTGCCGACGACGGTGTCGGGATAGGCGACTTCGGCGCCGTCGACCGTGTTGGTCCACACGGTCTGAGCCAGGTATTCCAGGTTCACCTGGTGGCAGATGCCGGTGCCGGGCGGCACGACGCGGAAGTTGTTGAAGGCCGACGAACCCCAGCGCAGGAAGCGGTAGCGCTCGATGTTGCGCTCGTACTCGCGCTTGACGTTGGCGTCATAGGCCTTGGAGTCGCCGAAGTTGTCGACCATCACCGAGTGGTCGATCACCAGGTCGACGGGGTTCAGCGGGTTGATCTTGGCCGGGTCGGCGCCCAGGGCGACCATGGCGTCGCGCATGGCGGCCAGGTCGACCACGGCCGGAACGCCGGTGAAGTCCTGCATCAGCACGCGCGCGGGGCGGAAGCTGATCTCGTGCTCGACCGAGCCCTTGTTCTGCAGCCAGGCGGCGACGGCCTTCAGGTCGTCCTCGGCGACCGAGACGCCGTCCTCGTTGCGCAGCAGGTTCTCGAGAAGCACCTTCATCGAGACCGGCAGCGAAGAAGTTCCGGCAAGACCGGCTTCCTCGGCGGCGCGAAGGCTGTAATAGACGTAGGTCTTGCCGCCGACGTTAAGCTCGCGACGGGCTTTCAGGCTGTCCACAGACGCCATTTCTAAGGATCCTTCTCTGTCCACGGCCGCCCGAAAACCGCTCCCGGGATCACGCGCTGATCGGAAGGGACACACAGGTTCCGCCTCCGCGCCGCGTACCACCCAAACCGACTGGAGGGGGACGACCGCGCGCTTCTTAGCGCTGCGTTGGCTCAACGTCCATGTCGCGCGCGGGGTCTTAGCGTGTTGAGAGTTGTTCTCATAAAGGATTTGGCGATTACACGCGGCGAGCGCCGCCTGTTCTCGAACCTCGACCTGAAGCTTGGCGCGAGCGAGGCCGCCGTCCTGGTGGGACGAAATGGCGCAGGCAAGACCAGCCTGCTGCGCGCGGTGGCGGGCCTGCTGCGTCCGGCCGAGGGGACCATCGCCTTCGAAGGCGACGCGGGGCCGCTCGAGGCCGATGCGGCGCGGGCCGAGCAGCTGCACCTGCTGGGCCACCAGGACGGCCTGAAGTCCAGCCGCACCGCCTGGGAGGAGCTGCGCTTCCAGACCCTTTGGACCGGCGGGACCGAGGAGACCGCCCGCGCGGCGGCCAAGCGCTTCGACCTTATGCGTCTGCTCGACCTGGAAGTCCGCCGCCTGTCGGCCGGCCAGCGCCGGCGACTGGCCCTGGCCCGCCTGGCCGCCAGTCCGCGCGCCTTGTGGCTGCTGGACGAGCCGATGGCCCCGCTCGACGCGGGCCAGCGCGCCGCGTTCGGCGAGGTCATGCGCGAGCATCTGGCGGGCGGCGGCATGATCCTGGCCTCGGTGCACGACCCGCTGCCGATCCCCACCCGAGCTGTGGAGATCGGCCAATGAAGGCGTTCGGCGTTCTTCTGCGACGCGAGCTGTCCCTGGCCTGGGGCAACGGCGGTGGGCCGCTGCTGGCCCTGACCTTCTACGCTTGCGTCGTGGTGCTGCTGCCCATGGCGTCCGGCCGCGCGCCCGAGCGTCTGGCCGCGATCGCGCCGGGGATCGCCTGGCTGGCCCTGGCGCTCGCGGCCCTGCTCTCCCTCGAAAGACTGTTCGAGCGCGACTACGAGGACGGGACCCTGGATCTGCTGGCCCTGGGCCCCGCGCCGCTGGAGGCCGTCGCCGTCGCCAAGTGCCTCGCTCAATGGCTGGCGACCGGCGCGCCCCTCGCCCTGGCCGCCCCCGTCGCGGCCCTGATGCTGGGCGCGGATCTCAAGGTCATGCCGCTCCTGGTGCTGTGCGCGCTGGTCGGGGGCCTGGCCTTCGCCTTCCTTGGCGGCCTGGGCGCGGCCCTGGCCCTGGGCAGCAAGCGCGGCGGCCTTCTGGTGGCGGTGATTGTCCTGCCGCTGTTCGCCCCGCCGGTGATCTTCGGCGCCGGGGCCCTGGACGGCTATTCGGCCGGCCTGCCCTGGACCGGCGGCCTCCTGCTGATGCTGGCCTATTGCGCGGGGGCGGTGGCCCTGTCGCCGCTGGCCATGGGCGCGGCCTGCCGCAACGCGTTGGATTGAGGCCCGCCTTTACTTACTGAGGACCCGTGTCATCCCGGCCAAAGCGTAGCGAAGAGCCGGACCCAAGGGGGTGACTGAACGCGGTGCGCGCCGCCCCTGGGTCCCGGATAGCCTCTACGAGGCTTCCGGGATGACACCGGATTTGAGCTGGAACTAAGGCGTGGGCGGAACTGTCGCCTGCAGCTCGCCCGGCTGCGCCTTGCGCTCGCCCAGCACCACCGCCAGGCTGCCGCCGATGATCAGCGCGCCGCCGGCCAAGAGCGGCAGGGTCAGGTGGTCGCCGAACAGCAGCACGCCGCAGGCCGCGCCCATCAGGGGCTCGATGTTGATGAACACGCCGGCGCTGGCCGCGCCGACCCGCGCCGATCCGAACTGCCAGGCGGCGGTGGCGAGCAGGGTCGCCAGCACGCCCTGGGCGACGACAGCGGCCCAGACCGGCGCGCTCAGGTCCAACCTCGGCGCGCCGTGCATCACGAAGGCGATCGGCAGGATGGTGACGGCGGCGACGATGATCGACACGGCCGGGATCGCCATCGCGTTCGGCGCGGGCGGCGCGCGGCGCAGGGTCAGCAGCCAGGCCAGGAACAGGAACAGCGCCGCGATCGACAGCGCCACGCCCCAAGGCGAGCTGGCGCCATCTGGCTTGCCCGCGATCAGCGCCGCGCCCAGGGTCGCCGCCGCCACGCCCGTCCAGGACAGCCGCGAGACCGTCTCGCCCAGCACCCGGGCGCTGACGGCGATCAAGGCGGGCATCGCCCCGACCAGCAGCGCCGCGACGGTGACGCTGACATGGGCCAGCCCCTCGAACTGGACCAGGAACGCCACGCCGTAGATCACCCCCGAGGCCAGCACGACCGGCGAGCGGAACAGGGCGCGGACCTCGGGACGGCGCAGGGCGAACGGCGCGGCGGCCAGGGCGGCGACGGCGAACCGCAGCAGCACCATGTGGGAAGCTTGCGCCTCGGTCAGGATCAGCTTGCCGGTCGGAAAGCCCAGGCCCCAACAGACGCCGGCCAAGGCCAAGGCCAGGAACGCGATCGACTTCATGCGGACTCCGCGCGGAAGGGGAAGGACCAGGGAGCACGCTCCCGGGCGACATCTAGCGTCGACGAGTCCTGGAAATGTCAGCGGTGATAGCTCAACAGCAGGCCCGCCCGCAAATCAGCTGCTCTTCGGCCCGCCGGCAAGTCTGTAGAATTGTTCATCCAGCCTGACATTTTCGCGCCACATCGCGATGGCCAAGCTTTTCGTCGGTTCAGCGACAAGGAGCTCACACCATGCGTAAAAGCCTTATCCGCCTGGCGCTCGCGGGCGCCGCCGTCGCCGCCCCTGTCTCTTATACACATCTCC
>NZ_LSJA01000094.1 GCF_001556515.1 Caulobacter sp. CCH9-E1
GGCGCCGGCGCGGCCCCTCAGCCCCCACAGCGTCGCGCCGGCGCATCACCTTCAAACGCCCCGAGGGCCAAGCCTTCGGGGGCCGTAATCACCAAGAGGAGACGCCTATGCAAACCCCCGGACAAGCGGTCCTTCTCCGCATCTACACCGACGAAAACGCCCTGGTCGGCGACCGGTCCCTGATGGACGTCATCGTCCAGCGCGCGCAGGCCAATCGACTGGCCGGCGCCACGGTCCTGCGCGGCCGCAAGGGCTTTGGCGAGTCCGCGCGCATGCATGAGCCTCGGCCGCTGGACTTCAATGACAACCTGCCGGTGGTGATCGAGTTCGTCGACGAGGAAGCCCGCTTGCGCGAGTTCCTGACCAAGCTCGACGATCTCAAGGACATCGGCCTCGTCACCTTCGAGAAGGTCGAGGTGTTGCGTTACGGCGGCCATCACGTCGAGCCGCACCGGTAGGAGCGAGCGCCATGACCAGCAAGTCTGCGCATGCCCATGAAGGCCATGACCATGGCGATCAGGGCGACCACAAGCATGGCGACGGGGAGGGCGGCCATGGCCACGCCCATGGTGGGCTGTTTGGCGAGCGAACCGAACTCATCTTCGCCCTGCTGTGCGGCGCGACGCTGCTGGTCGGGTGGCTGATCAGCCTCAAGGCCGATGGGTGGATGCCGCTGGCCTTCTACTTGGCGGCCTACCTGTTCGGCGGCTGGTTCACCCTGACCGAGGCGATCGAAAACCTGCGCAAGCGCAAGTTCGAGATCG
>NZ_LSJA01000095.1 GCF_001556515.1 Caulobacter sp. CCH9-E1
GCAAGCCCCCTCCACCGCCGTTCGGCGGTCCCCCTCCCCCGGCGGGGGAGGAAGGTTATCCAACCCCGCGTTTCCCTAAGTCCGCCGAACGCGTTAAGGCAGGGCATGGCAAAACTTCGCCCGCCCCAATCTTCCAAGGCAAAGACCTTCAAGCCCAAGCCCGCCGCCGGCCTGCCGGATCGCGAGACGCTGCTGGCGTTCCTGCGCGACGCCGGCGAGACGGGGAAAGCCGACATCGCTCGGCACTTCGGCCTGAAGGGCGCCGACCGCCGGGCCCTGCGCGAGATGATCCGTGAGCTGGAGGCGCAAGGCGCCCTGGCCAAGCGCGGCCGTAAGGGCTTCGCCGAGGCCGGCTCCCTCCCCCCCGTCGGCGTGGCCGACGTGGTCGAGCGCGACGGCGACGGCGAGCTCTATGTGAAGCTGACCAAGTCCGACGACGACGTGCCCAATGTCCGCCTCGCGCCCGGCAAAGGCGAGGCCGCGGCTGGCGCGCCGGGCCTGGGCGACCGCCTGCTGGTCCGCTTCGAACGCCTGGAGACCGGCGAGTTCGAGGCCAAGCTGATCAAGAAGCTGGGCCAGAGCGCCCACAAGATCCTGGGCGTGATCCGCAAGCATCGCCGCGAGGTCCGCGTCGAGCCGGTCGACCGCAAGTCCAAGGAGAGCCTGGTCCTCGATCCCAGCGTCGCCCAGGACTACAAGGACGGCGATCTGGTCGTCGCCCAGGTCGGCACGCATGGCGGTCGCTACGGCCCCAAGCCCGGCAAGGTGCTGGAGGTGGTCGGGACCGAGAACGACCCGCGCGCCGCCTCGCTGATCGCCATCCACAGCCACGGCATCCCGACCGGCTTCTCCGAAGAGGCCGAACGCGAGGCCAAGGCCGCCGTCGAGCCCACCCTGTCGGGCCGCGATGACCTGCGCGACCTGCCGTTCGTGACCATCGACCCCATGGACGCCCGCGACCACGACGACGCCGTCTACGCCCATCCCGATCCGGACGCGACCAACGTGGGCGGCTGGATCGTCTGGGTCGCCATCGCCGACGTCGCGGCCTATGTCCGCCCCGGCTCGGCCCTGGACCGCGACGCCCGCGAGAAGGGCAACAGCGTCTACTTCCCCGACCGCGTCGAGCCGATGCTGCCCGAGACCCTGTCGAACGGCCTGTGCTCGCTGCGCGAGGGCGAGAACCGCGCCACGCTGGCCGTGCGGATGGTGTTCGACAAGTCGGGCCGCAAGAAGGGCCACAAGTTCGTGCGCGGCCTGATGCGCTCGGCCGCCAAGCTCTCCTACGAGCAGGCCCAGGCGGCCATCGACGGCCAGCCCGACGACAAGACCGGACCGCTGCTGGACCCGATCCTGAGGCCCCTGTGGGCCGCCTATCACACGATGAAGATCGGCCGCGAGGCCCGTTCGCCGCTGGCCATCGAGAGCGACGAGCGCCGGATCATCATCCGCGAGGGCGAGATCGCCTCGATCACCAAGCGCGCCAGCCTCGAGGCCCACAAGCTGATCGAGGAGATGATGGTGCAGGCCAATGTCTGCGCCGCCGAGAGCCTGGAGGCCAAGCGCTCGCCCCTGATCTACCGGGTGCACGACACGCCGAGCCTGGAGAAGGTGCAGAACCTCGCCGACTTCCTGCAGACCCTGGAGATCCGCTGGAGCAAGGGTGAGGCCCCTCAGACCTCGCGGTTCAACAAGCTGCTGGACGAGACGCGCGAGAGCCCCAACGCGGCGATCATCAACGAGGTGGTCCTGCGCACCCAGATGCAGGCCCACTACAGCGCCGACAACATCGGCCACTTCGGCCTGAACCTGGCCAAGTACGCGCACTTCACCAGCCCGATCCGGCGCTACGCCGACCTGATCGTCCACCGGGGCCTAATCCGGGCCCTGGGCCTGGGGACCGACGGCCTGACCGACCAGGACATCGCCCAGATCAAGGACACGGCCGAGGTCATCACCCACGCCGAGCGCCGGGCCATGGCCGCCGAGCGCGACGCCACCGACCGCTACATCGCCGCCTTCCTGGCCGACCGCGTGGGCGCGACCTTCGAGGGCCGGATCACCGGCGTCACCCGCTTTGGCCTGTTCATCAAGCTGGCCGACACCGGCGCCGATGGCCTCGTGCCGGTCTCCAGCCTGGGCGCGGAGTTCTTCATTCACGACGACAAGATGCACGCCCTGGTCGGCGAGCGGACCGGCAAGCGCTGGCCGCTGGGCCTGGCCGTCGAGGTCAAGCTTGTCGAGGCCACGCCCGTCACCGGCGGCCTGCTGTTCGAGATGCTCAGCGACCCGCTGCCGCCGGATCCCAAGGCGCCCCGCCCCAGGCTCGGCGCGCGGCGGCAAGCGGCGGTGAAGCCGCGCGGCGGGTTGCCGAAGGGCGTTCGGCGCGGGAAGCGGCGTTAGGGCGGCGGATAGATGCTCCCCCGCGATGCGGGGGAGCTGTCGCCCCCGGGACCGACCAAAGGTCGGCCCGAGGATAAACTCCGCGACTGAGGGAGCAAACTGGGCAAACACCGCGTGAGCCCCCTCCGGCCCTCTGGGCCACCTCCCCCGCATCGCGGGGGAGGATCTAGTTCCCCCGGATCGCCGCCTCCAGCCGATCGGCCCTCATCCGCTGATCCGCCACGGACGGGTGCCCATGGCACGCCGTGCGCTCCATGCCCGTGATCCGCACCGCCGTCGCGCCCGCGCGGCCGGCGACCTCGGCGACGTCGTCGACGAAGGTGTCGCCCTGGATCAGGAAGAAACGCGCGCCGGGGCGGCTGGCCTTCAGCCCCTCGACGAAGGCGACGTAGCTGTCGCGGTAGTCCTTGCGCAGCGCCGCCTCGTCCGCCCAGGCCTCGCCGGCGTGCAGGGCGGTCGAGAAGTCGTTGGCGCCGAGGCCGATGACGACGATCTCTGGCTTCCACGGATCGTTCGCGGCGATGCGCGGCTCGGCCTGGCCCGGGATCAGGCGCGGGAACAGCGCCGGCAGCGGCTCGCCGGGCGCGAGGCCGTTGTAGTTGCGCACGACGCCGCGTCCCGAGAAGGCCTCGATGCGGTAGTCGGCGTCCAGGCGCGCGGCCAGGATCGGGGCGAAGGACAGACTGGTGTCGGTCAGGTCGTGAACCTGTTGCTCGGTGCAGTCCTGGGTCGTCGAGCGGACGCCGTAGGCGACGGTGTAGGAGTCGCCGATGAACTCGATGCGGCGCGAGCGGACGGGCGCCGGCAGCGCCCTGCCCGCCTTGCCGACGAAGAAGCCCTCGAACCGCGCCGAGCCGGTCTGGCTCTCGGTGAGCTTGTCCAGGCGCACGACGTGCTCGCCAGGGCCCAGGCGATCCAGCTTCAAGCGCGTTTCGCCGGACTTGATCAGCTCGGCCTTGCGCACGCCATCGACGCTGACGGCCAGGTGCTCGACGCCCGTATCGACCGCGATCTCGACGGAGGGCCCCGTGAAGCGCCCCTCGAAATAGACCCCGGGCCAGCCGAAGTCGTAGGCGCTGTTAGACGCGGGAGCGACGCGGCCGCCGATGTTCAGCGGCAGGGGCGTCTGGACGAGGACGGCGGCGAGGAGCAGGGACAGCATGAGCTCTGCTTCCCACGAAAGCCCCCTCCGCGCTACGCGCTCCTCCCCCAGAGGGGGAAGAAGGTGTTCCTTCCGCCCGCGTTTGGGGGCGGACGATCGCGAAGCGATCAGGTGGGGGCTGCGCGGCGGTTCAAAGCTGGCTATGCAGACCCTCATGCGCGCCGAGATCGAACCCTTCCACGCCATCGCCATCAGCCGCCTGGCCCATCAGCTGAAGATGGAGGGCCGCTCCATCATCCACATGGAGTTCGGCCAGCCCTCGACCGGCGCGCCCAGCAAGGCGATCGCCAAGGCCCACGAAATCCTCGACGCCGAGGCGATGGGCTATTGGGAGAGCCCGCACCTGCGCGAGCGGATCGCCCAGCGCTACCAGGACCTCTATGGCGTCACGGTCGAGCCCGAACGGATCGTCCTGACCTGCGGGGCCTCGCCGGCCCTGGTGCTGGCGCTGTCCAGCGTCTTCCAGCCCGGCGACCGCATCGCCATCGCCCGTCCCGGCTATGTCGCCTACCGCAACACCATCAAGGCGCTGCACCTTGAGCCCGTCGAGATCGCCTGCGGGCCGGAAGACCGCTTCCAGCTGACGGCCCAGCATCTGGCCGAACTGGACCCCGCGCCCGCCGGCGTCATCGTCGCCAGCCCCGCCAACCCGACCGGCACGATCATCGCGCCCGAGGAGCTGGAAGCGATCGCCAAGGTCTGCCGCGAGCGGAACATCCGCATCATCAGCGACGAGATCTATCACGGCCTCAGCTACACGGGCCGCACGCTCTCGATGCTGGAGTTCGCGCCCGACGCCCTGATCGTCAACAGCTTCAGCAAGTACTTCAGCATGGCCGGCTGGCGGCTGGGCTGGCTGCTAACGCCGGCAGGCGAGGACCTGGAGCGCGCCCGCGCCTATGTCGGCAACCTGTTCCTGACCGCCCCGTCCCTGGCCCAGCACGCGGGCCTGGCGGCCATGGACTGCCTCGATGAGCTGGAAGGCCACATCGACGTCTATCGCCGCAATCGCGAGCTGATGCTCGAGGCGCTCCCGGCGCTGGGCCTGCGCAAGATCGCCCCGCCCGACGGCGCCTTCTACATCTGGGCCGACATCGGCCACCTGACCGACGACTCGCTGAGCTTCTGCAAGGACCTGCTGCGCGACACCGGCGTCTGCACCGCGCCCGGCGTCGATTTCGATCCCGTCGAAGGCCACCGCTTCATCCGCTTCAGCTTCGCGGTCTCGACGCCCGAGGTCGAGGAGGCCCTGCGGCGGATCACGCCGTGGTTCGCGGAGCGGAGCGCTCGATAGATGCTCCCCCGCGATGCGGGGGAGCTGTCGCCCCCGGGCCCGACCAAAGGTCGGCCCGAGGATAAACTCCGCGACTGAGGGGGCGAACTGGATATTAGCCGCGTTAGCCCCCTCCGGCCCTCTGGGCCACCTCCCCCGCATCGCGGGGGAGGAACTTGGACAGCCCCCCTACTTCTTCGCCAGATAATCCAGCGCCATGAAGACCTCGGCCTTCACGCCGGTTTCGAACACCGCTTCGTCGACGTCGAAATAGGGCGAGTGGTTGGCCGGCGCCGTGGCGGCTGGCACGTCGGCCTTGCGGCCGCCCAGTTGGACGAACACGGCCGGGACCTTTTCGGCGTACATCGAGAAGTCCTCGGCGCCGGTCACCAGGGCGGCGTTGTCGTCGACCTTGCCCGGCGAGGCCTTTTCCAGGCTGGCCTTGACCCACTTCGACAGCGCCGGGTCGTTGTAGGTGACCGGATAGGGCTGGGTGAACACGGCCTCGGCCTTGGCGCCGTAGCGATCGCCGATCGCCGCCACCGTCTTCTGCATGCGGGCGATCAGGTCCTCGCGGCGGGCCTTGGAGAAGGTGCGCATGGTCCCCTCCATCTTCAGATCCTCGGGGATGATGTTCTGGCGCATCCCCATGTTGATCACCGCGATGGTCAACACCGAGGGCGAAGCACCCACGTCCACCTGACGGGCGGCGATCTGGTTGGTGGCCTGGACGATGTCGGCGGCCACGCTGGCCATGTCGACGCCGGCCCAGGGCCGCGCCCCGTGGGTCTGCTTGCCCTTCACCGTGATCGTGATGCGGTCGGACGAGGCGTAGAAGCCCTCGGGGCGATAGTTCAGCTGGTGCGGATCGCCCGGGCCGATATGGACGCCGAAGATCGCGTCGACCTTGGGATTGTCCAGCGCCCCGTCGCGGATCATCAGCTTGGCGCCGCCTTCCTCGCCGGCCTGGGGCCCTTCCTCGGCGGGCTGGAAGACGAAGACCACCACGCCCTGGATGTCCTTCTTCATGCCGGCCAGCACCGTGGCGGCCCCCAGCAGCATGGCGACGTGAGTGTCGTGGCCGCAGGCGTGCATGACCGGCACGGTCCTGCCTTCCCAGGTCGCGGTGGCCTTGGAGGCGAACGGCAGGCCGGTCTTTTCGGCGACCGGCAGGGCGTCCATGTCGGCGCGCAAAGCGACGACCTTGCCCGGCTTGCCGCCGCGCAGGACGCCGACCACGCCGGTCTTGCCGACGTTCTCGCGGACCTCCAGGCCCAGCGCCTTCAGCTCCTTGGCGATCAGGGCCGAGGTGCGGACCTCCTGATTGCCCAGCTCCGGATGCTCGTGGATGTCTCGGCGCCAAGCCACGACCTTGGGCTGGACCGCCTTGGCCGCCGCGGCGACCTGCGCCGCCGTCGGAGCGGCCATAGCGGGCGCGACAAAGGCCAGTCCGGCGGCCAGCGCCAGGGTCGAAATCCGTCCAATCATCGTAGAGCCCCTCACAAAAGCGTCGCGAGCTTGGGACGGGTCGCGACGACGGGTCAAGCTGAACACCTTCAACACGTCCAAAACTCCGCCTTCCCCGCCCTTGTGGCGAGGACCATGCATCAACCGGCTGGGCTTGAACGGAGTGCTTCGCTCGTGTCGGCGCGCACCAGCCAGCGCTTAGGCGACTGAACGCTGGGTCCTAGGCACAAGGCCTAGGAAGGCGAACTAAACGATAAGGTTGTGATTGACCCAACGTCCGCCTTTCCCACCGAGGCAAACCGTCTAACCTTCACCCATGAGCCTGCCGCCGATCGACGCGAAATTCGACACGATTAACGACGGCGCCGTGCGCGAGACCGGCGCGGCGCTGAAGCCCAAGCACGCGGCCACCCTGATCATCGTCCGCACCGATGGCCCCCGGCCGCGCTTGCTGATGGGGCGGCGCAACCACGGCCACGCCTTCATGCCGGACAAGTGGGTGTTCCCCGGCGGCCGGGTCGATCGGACCGACTACGACGCGCCCAGCGCCAGCGAGCTGGCGCCCGAAGTGGCCGTTAGGCTCGAGCAGGATCCACGCCATCCCAAACCCGCCCGGCTCGCGCGCGCCCTGGCCTTGGCGGCGGTGCGGGAGACGTTCGAGGAGACAGGCTTGCTGCTGGCCAAGGACGCCCCCGAGCGCCCCGGCGCGGGCCCTTGGCGACCTTTCCTGGCTCAAGGCGCCCTGCCCGACCTGGCGTCGCTGACCTTCGTGGCGCGGGCGATCACCCCGCCCTATCGCCCGCGCCGGTTCGACGCCCGATTCTTCATGGCCCCCGGCGAGGCGCTACTGTCGCTGGATCGCCGTCCGGATTGCGGCGAACTGGACGAGATCGCCTGGGTGGACTTCGGGGAGGCCATGGCGCTGGACCTGCCAAACATCACGCGCTTCGTCGTGCATGAGGTCGGGCAAAGGCTGGCCGAGGCTGGACGGCCAGCGCCGTTCATGCGTTTCCTGAACGGCAAGCGCCATCTGACGCACCTGTAGCGCTTGCCTGGAGGTCTTCGATGCGCGTCATGTCTCTGAGCGTCTGGGTTCTCGCCGCCCTGCCCGCCTGGCCGGCCGCCGCCGCCATCCCGCCCGCCGAGACGGTGATCGGTAGTCGACTGGCTGGCTGCTGGGAACAGGTCGTCCCCAACGGCCGCACCATCGAGCAATGGATGCCGGAGGAAGGCGGCCTGCTGCTGGGCATGAGTCGTTCGGTCCGAGACGGCAAGGTGCGTGAGTACGAGTTTCTTCGCATTGACCGCGACTCCACCGGAAAGCTGCGCTACGTGGCGCAGCCCTCCGGTCAGGCGGAGGCGACGTTCATGCTCAAGAGCCTGACCGAAGACACCGTGGTGTTCGAAAACCCGCGGCACGACTTTCCGCAGCGGATTCTCTACAAGCGTGTCGACAAGGATACCCTGGTGGCCCGGATAGAGGGCTCGGTCGAAGGCAGAGCGCGATCGGCGGACTTTCCTTATCGGCGTTGCGCCCCGGGCAATTGACTTTGAGTCTCCGATGAGTATGTTCCGCGCCTCTTATTTCCAGCGCGCGGGAACCTGCGCGACCACCGCAGGGATTCGACCATGGCCAAACCGGCTTCCATCAAGATCCGCCTGAACTCGACGGCGGACACCGGCTTCTTCTACGTGACCAAGAAGAACGCCCGCACCAAGACCGAGAAGATGGTGCTGAAGAAGTACGATCCGGTCGTCCGCAAGCACGTCGAATTCCGCGAAGGCAAGATCAAGTAAGATCGCCCTTCAGCGCTGAGACACGAAAACGCCCGGCTATCGCTAGCCGGGCGTTTTTATTGGTCGCTTGTCCGGAGCGGAGGGCCCCTCAGCCCGTCCACACCCAGCGCAGTAGCGTGAAGCTGCCCCACAGCAGCGTCAAAGCCAGCAAGATCGGGCCGACGCAGACGGCGACGAACGCGCCGATCATCGCCAGGTTGGACAGCCCGCTAGCGGGCTGGTCGAAGGTCGCCCCACCGACCAAAAAGAGAACCGAGCAAATCGCCAGACCAAGAAGCAACCAGCGACCGGTCGGCGCGCGCTTTCTGAAACTGATCTTCGACTTCATCATCCCCGCACTCCCATAGGATGTATCGGGGAGAATGCGCGACGAAGGTGTGCGAAAAGCTAAGAAAGCGCCCTAATCAATGCTTAGCAGGACTTTCCATAGACCAGCGGGCGGCAAACGCCGTCGATATCGGCCGGCGGCTTAACGCCTGTCGCCGCCGCCACGGTGGGGGCGATATCGACCGTGTCCAGCGGCAAGACGCGCTCGTGCGGGACCGCGCCCTTCCACCAGAACAGGATCGGCACGCGGCGATCATAGTCCCACGGGCTGCCGTGCGTCGAGACATAGGTGGCGCCGGCGGTCGCCGGAACACGATCTGGCTTGAAGGCGATCAGAATGTCGCCCACGCGTCCCGGATAGGCGCTGCGGCGCACGCGCTCGGCCACCGAAAGCTCCTCGGGCGAGGCGTCGGCGGGCGCGGCCTCCATCGTGAAGATGGCATTGGAGTCAAAGGCTTGCGCCACGGAAGGGTCGCGGTTGATCAGCGCCAGCGCCGCGGCGGTGATCCGGGCGCGATCGGCCAGCGACGGCGTCTTGCGATCGGGACCCACGACATAGATCTGGTCGATGCCGCCGTCGGCGACCAGCGGATCCCAGGCAAGACCCAGGTCCGATCGCAGCTGGGCGTTCAGCTTGGCGACCCACGGCTTGCCGATCACCCGCTCGAAGCCATAGCCCTCGTCGTGCAGCCGCTCGGCGAAGTCGGCGCCGCCGTGGTCGGCGGTCAGAACCACCAGAACGCCGCCCTTGACCTTGTCCAGGCTCTTCAGGAAAGCCCCCAACCGCTCGTCCAGGCGCGCGACTTGGTCGCACATTTCCGGGCCGCGCGTGCCAAAGCGATGACCGATGAAATCGGTCGCTGACAGACTGACCGTCAGCAGATCGACCTGGGGGCCGTCGCCCAGCCCGTAGGTCTCCCGTAGACGTTGAGCCAGCTCCAGGGTCGCCTGGTCGGTATAGGGGCTGGCGTAGAGGTCGCGCAGCTTGTCGGCGTCGCTGGCCGCCGCCGGGATCGGCAGGGCCGCGCGCCACTTGCGGCCGCCGGTCTCGTAGTCGGCCTCCAAGGGCTTGCAACGCTTGGCCGAGGCCTTGGCGTAGTCCCAGGTGAACGGATGAGCCTTCAGGTCCGCCGCCAGCTTGGCGTTGAAGGCGGCGACCGGCTTGAGGCGCTCCTGGGCGCTCTGGCCCGGCGCGACCCAGGTCGTGAAGCCAAAGCCGGGCTGGTACCAGAACTGGCCGTCGGCCTTGTGGCCCGACATCGTGATCGCGCCGCGATCCTTGCCGGAGACGCCGAACACCCGGCTGGTCGGCGACACCGCCTTCAGCCAGTCGCCATAGGTCGTGGCGACCATGTTGGCGGGCGAGACCGCCCTGCCCTTCGGGTCGTCGGCCAGGGTGACGGTTGGGTCGGCCAGGCAGTAGACCGTCTTGCCCGTGACGCGGTCGTACCAGTCATTGGCGCTGATGCCGGTCTTGTTGGGATGCTTGCCCGTCAGCAGGGTCGAGTGGCCGGGACAGGTCTCGGTGAAGGCGTGCGACTGGTAGCCGTTCGGATAGACGATCCCTTGGCTCAGCGTCTTGAGGCCGCCGACGAACTCGGGCCGGTGCTGGGCGTAGAGGTTGGCGCTGAACTGGTCGACCGAGATCACGACCACCAGCTTGGGATCGGGCTTGGTCTCGGCGGCCAAGGTCGCGGTCGCGGCGAACCCGGTCGCCAGGGCGGCGGCGAGCGCGCCGCGAACAAGCATCGTCTTCATGCGAGCGATTTCGCCCGAATGGTTGCTCCATGCAAGGACGTAAGGGTTTCAGGGTTGAAATGTGGCCGGCCGCCCCTATCGCGGGCGCCGCACCCTCAGGCCGCCTTGCCGACGACCGTGTTGCGGCCGCTGGCCTTGGCCTCGTAGACGCCCTCGTCGGCGCGCTTGAGCAGGGCCTCGGGCGTATCCTCCGGACCGCCAGTGGCCGAGACGCCGACCGAGACGGTCACGTTCAGCATCTCTTCGCCATTGGCGACCTTGAACGGCGAGGCCGAGACGTGCTTGCGGATCCGCTCGGCGATGCGCAGGGCGTCGGCCATGCGCGTCTCGGGCATGATCACCGTGAACTCCTCGCCGCCGTAGCGGCACGGCAGGTCGATGGCCCGCACGTTCGAGGCCAGGCGCAGGGCGAACTCGCGCAGCACCTCGTCGCCGATGTCGTGGCCGAAGGTGTCGTTGATCTTCTTGAAGTGGTCGATGTCGATCAGCAGGGCCGAGACCTCGTCCCCGCCCATCACCGCGCGGCGGACCAAGGTCTCCAGCTGGCCGACCATGTAGCGTCGGTTGTGCAGGCCCGTGAGCTGGTCGGTGACCGCCAGCTCCAGCGAATGGTCGAGGTTGTTGCGCAGATAGTCGGTGTAGCGCTTGCGCTGGATCTGGGTCTTGGCGCGGGCGGACAGCTCCTGCGGGTCTACCGGACGCGTCAGGATGTCGTTCACCCCGATCTCCAGCGCCTTGACCATGCGGGCGCGATCGTCGGGATCGACCAGGGCCAGCACGGGCAGATGGCGCGTACGCTCGTCCGAGCGCAGGGCGGCGGTGAAGCGCAGGCCGTCGAAGCCCTTGGCCGCGGCGTTGACGATCACCAGGTCGACGGGGCCGCTGGCGCTGACCCGCGCCGTCTCGGGATCGGTCTCGACCACCGGACGGTGATCGGCGGCCAGTTCGCCCGCCAGACGCTCGGCCTGGCGTTCGTTGTCGTCGACGACCAGCACCCGGCCGCCCAGGCCGTCCAGGCGAGCGGCGGCGCCGGCGATCACGCCGATGCGACGCCCGGAGGCCTCGCGCTGGCGCAGTTCGTCGATCACCAGCTTGAAGCGGGTCAGGCTGCGCACGCGGGCGAACAGCATGACGTCGTCGATCGGCTTGGTGAGAAAGTCGGAGGCGCCGGCCTCCAGCCCCTGGATCCGGTCGGCCCGGCCGTCCAGGGCGGTGATCATCACCACCGGGATATGGCGGGTGGCGGGGTCTTCCTTGAGCTTGCGGCAGACGGTGAAGCCGTCGAGGCCGGGCATCATCACGTCCAGCAGGATGATGTCGGGCGGATCGCGCCGGGCCATGTCGAGGGCCGTCTGGCCGTCCATGGCGGTGGAAACTTCATAGTACTCGGCCGCCAGCTTGGCTTCCAGCAGGCGGACATTGGCCTCGATGTCATCGACGACGAGGATCCGAGCGCTCATGCAGGCTGCCTCTCCAGAAGGCGCTTGATCGTTTCGAGGAAGTGAACCACCGAAATCGGCTTAGAGATATAGGCCTCGCAGCCGCCCTCGCGGATGCGCTCCTCGTCGCCCTTCATGGCGAAGGCGGTCACGGCGACCACCGGAATATGGGCCAGTTCCTCGTCTTCCTTCAGCCACTTGGTGACCTCCAGGCCCGAGATCTCGGGTAGCTGGATGTCCATCAGGATGAGGTCTGGCTTGTTGTCGCGGGCGATGGACAGCGCCGACAGACCCTCGCGGGTCTGCAGGGTCTCGTAACCCTGGGCCTCGAGCAGATCATGAAAGAGCTTCATGTTCAGCTCGTTATCCTCCACGATGAGGACCTTCTTCGTCATCCTTACCCCGACCGTACGGTCATGTGGCGACGCCTGCGGATTCGCGCCACCTTCCAGAAGTTGTTCGCACAAATATCCTTAAGCGCCCGCTAATCGCTTTCAGAACGACCGCCAAGAGCCCATGGAACCTCGCCTTACCGATCTCCAGACCTGCGCCGTGAGCCCCAACGCCCCCTTGGTGATCGTCGACGTCGACGAGGTTCTGGCCCAGTTCATGCTCGGCTTTGGCGCCTTCATCGCTCGATACGGCTTCGAGCTGCGGGTGGATCGGTTCGCCCTGTTCCAGAACATCTATCGCCCCGGAGAGAGCGAACACCTCGATTTGATCGCGGGCAAGGCCCTGTTCGACGATTTCTTCCGCGACGGGGCCGAGGATCTGCCGCCGGCGACCGGCGCGGCCGACGCCCTGGCCGACCTCTCGACCCGGGCCGAGGTCGTGATCCTGACCAACGCGCCCGAGCACGGCCGCCTGGCCCGCGCCCAGTGGCTGAAGACCCACGGCTTCGACTATCCGCTGATCATCAACACTGGGCCCAAAGGTCCGGCGGCGGCCGAGCTGGCGGCGCGCACCTCGGGCTCCGCCGTCTTCATCGACGATCTTTTGCCGCAGCTGGAATCGGTGGCGGAAAGGGCGCCCACGGTTGGACGCTTCCAGATGGTCAGCGACGAGCGCCTGCGCCCCCTCGCCCCGTCCGCGCCCGACCGCCATGTCCGTATCGACGAATGGCCGCTGCTGAAAAGGGCCATCGAGGAGCGTCTGTTCGCATGATCCGTTTTGGCATCGATTTCGGCGGCACAAAGATCGAGGCCGCCGCCATCGACGAGGCGGGGGCCTTTGTCGCGCGCGTGCGCAAGCCCAATCCCGGCGACTATAAAGACGCCCTGGAGGTTGTCGCCGAACTGGTGACTGACGCCGAAGCCATGGCCGGCGCGTCCTGCGCCCGCCTGGGCTTGGGGATTCCAGGCTCGATCTCGCCCCGCACCGGCCTGATCCGCAACGCCAATAGCGTCTTTCTGAACGGCCAACGCTTCGGCGAGGACCTGGAGCAGCGCCTGGCTCGTCCCGTCCGGCTGACCAACGACGCCAACTGCCTGGCCCTGTCCGAAGCCGCCGACGGCGCAGGCGCCGGCGAAGGCGTGGTCTTCGCCGCCATCCTGGGCACCGGCTGCGGCGGCGGCGTGGTGGTCGACGGCAAGATCATCGACGGCCGCAACGGGGTGGCGGGCGAATGGGGTCACTCCCCCCTGCCCTGGCCCAAGCCGGAAGAATATCCTGGGCGCGAGTGCTGGTGCGGCCGCAAGGGGTGCCTGGAAACCTGGATCGCCGGCCCCAGCTTCGCCCGCGACGCCGGCTTCCCGAGCGGCCAGGCCACGATGGACGCGATCGCCGCCGGCGACGCCTCGGCCGCCGCCGCGCTCGACCGCTATGTCGACCGGCTGGGCCGCGCCCTGGCCGTGGTCTGCGACCTGATCGACCCCGACGTCATCGTGCTGGGCGGCGGCATGTCCAACGTCGACGTCCTCTATGAGCGCCTGCAGGCGGCGATCGCCCCGCACGTCTTCTCCGACGTTTTCGAGACGCCGGTCCGGAAGGCGATCCACGGCGACAGCTCGGGCGTCCGCGGCGCGGCCTGGCTGTGGCCGCGGGAGCTTTAAGGACCGCCCCATGAAAGCCCTGTGCCGCGACTGCGGGTGGACGGGCCAGGCCAAGGCCGCGCGCTGTCCGTCCTGCGGCTCGCCGCGCACGGTGTTTCATGAGGAACTGGGGACGCTGTCGATCGCGCACCTGGACTGCGACGCCTTCTACGCCTCGGTCGAGAAGCGGGACGATCCGTCCCTTCGCGACAAGCCGGTGATCGTCGGCGGCGGCAAGCGCGGGGTGGTGACCACCGCCTGCTACATCGCCCGCATGAGCGGCGCCAAGTCGGCCATGCCGATGTTCAAGGCGCTGAAGCTGTGCCCCGACGCCGTGGTCATCAAGCCGAACTTCGCCAAGTACAAGGAAGAGAGCCGGCGCATCCACGAGAAGCTCGACCGGCTGACACCGCTGATCCAGCCGCTGAGCCTGGACGAGGCCTGGATCGACCTGACGGGCACCGAGCGCCTGCACGGGGCGTCGCCGGCGGCGATGCTGGCCCGGCTGCAGGCCGAGATCGAGCGCGACATTGGCCTGACCGTCTCGATCGGTCTCGCGCCCAACAAGTTCCTGGCCAAGATCGCCTCGGAGCTGGACAAGCCGCGCGGCTTCTCGGCCATCGGCGCGGCCGAGGCCCAGACCTTTCTCGCGGACAAGCCGGTCGGCATCCTGCCCGGCGTCGGCCCCGCCACGGTCTCGGCCCTGGCGGAGATCGGCCTGCGCACCGTGGGCGACATCGCCGCCGCGGACCTGAAGCTGCTCGCCAACCGCCTGGGCTCTGGCGGCCTACGCCTGCATCGCCTGGCCCACGGCCAGGACAGCCGCATCGTCGATCCCGACCAGGCCCGCAAGACGATCAGCGCCGAGACCACCTTCAACGACGACCTGCATAAGCGCGACGATCTGGAGGACGAGCTTTGGCCCCTCTGCGAGAAGGTCGCCAAGCAAGCGCGCAAGGAAGGCGTCGCCGGCCGCGTCGCGACACTGAAGCTGCGCACCCCCGACTTCAAGATCCACACCCGCCGCCGCACCCTGGCCGTGCCGACCCAAACCGCCCGGACCCTGTTCCAGGTGGCCCGCGAGCTGCTCGCCGCCGAGCCCAAGGGCCTTTCCTATCGTTTGATCGGCGCGGGCCTGACCGAGTTCGTCGACGCCGAGACCGCAGGCTCGGACATGTTCGCCGACGAAGAGCGCCGCTCTCTAAAAAGTGAGACCGCCATCGACGCGCTCCGCGGAAAGTTCGGCGCCGCCGCTGTCGTCACGGGGCGCGCCCTGAAGAGCCGCTGAGTCGCCGCTCGCCCCTCTTGCGATGCGACATTTCGTTCACCATCTGGGCCTCTCAACCACGGAACCGTTCGCGCGCGGTCTTCGCTCTCCCAAACGTGAAGCCGATTTCCGAGGCGCCCCTGTGCTAAAGCGGCGCAGCGGCGCTTCGGCCTCTTCCAAAGCCGTCGCGTTTAAATATCTAATCGATCATAGGCGGCTGATTTGCCCGCCAGGAGAGAACAAGTCGATGGCCGAGCGGAAGCAAGGCGGACAAAGCAACGGCGCTGGGTCGTCGGTCGTCACGGAAGTGAAGCCGAAGACGCAGAAGCCTTCGCTGTATAGAGTTCTGATTCTCAATGACGACTACACTCCGATGGAGTTCGTCGTTTATGTGCTCGAACGGTTCTTTAACAAGTCGCGCGAAGATGCGACGCGCATCATGTTGCATGTCCACCAAAACGGCGTGGGCGTGTGTGGCGTCTATACATACGAAGTCGCAGAAACCAAGGTCGCCCAAGTCATCGACTCGGCGCGACGCCATCAGCACCCCCTTCAGTGCACGATGGAAAAGGACTGAGGAGCTTACCCGTTGCCCTCTTTTTCGCGCCCCCTGGAAGAATCCCTGCACCGCGCCGTGGCCTACGCCAACCAGCGTAAGCACGAGTACGCGACGCTGGAGCACCTTCTGCTTTCCCTGACCGACGACGATGACGCCGCCGGAGTGATGCGCGCGTGCGACGTCGATCTCGCCGCGCTGAAGAAGAGTCTTTCCAACTATCTCGATGTCGAACTGGCCTCGCTGGTCGTCGACGACGAGGAGGACGCCAAGCCGACCGCCGGCTTCCAGCGCGTGATCCAGCGCGCGGTGATCCACGTCCAGTCGTCCGGTCGTGAGGAAGTGACCGGCGCCAACGTGCTGGTCGCGATCTTCTCCGAGCGCGAGAGCCACGCCGCCTACTTCCTGCAGGAGCAGGACATGACGCGGTACGACGCGGTGAACTTCATCGCCCACGGCATCGCCAAGAAGGCCGGCGCCTCGGAAGCCAAGAGCGTCAAGGGCGCCAGCGCCGGCTCGAACCAGACCGAGGACGACGGCGAGAAGCCCAACGCCAAGACGGGCGGCGAGGCTCTGGAAGCCTATTGCGTCGACCTCAATGAAAAGGCCCGCCAGGGCAAGGTCGACCCGCTGATCGGCCGCGCGAACGAAGTGGAACGCGCGATCCAGATCCTGTGCCGTCGCACCAAGAACAACCCGCTGCTCGTGGGTGATCCGGGCGTCGGCAAGACCGCCATCGCCGAGGGCCTGGCCCGCAAGATCGTCACCCACCAGGTCCCCGAGGTCCTGGAAGGCGCCACCATCTACTCGCTCGACATGGGCGCGTTGCTGGCCGGCACCCGCTATCGCGGCGACTTCGAGGAACGCGTCAAGCAGGTCGTCAAGGAGCTGGAAAGCCACCCGAACGCGGTGCTGTTCATCGACGAGATCCACACCGTGATCGGCGCCGGCGCGACCAGCGGCGGGGCGATGGACGCCTCGAACCTGCTGAAGCCGGCCCTGGCCTCGGGCAGCCTGCGCTGCATGGGCTCGACCACCTACAAGGAGTTCCGCCAGCACTTCGAGAAGGATCGGGCCCTGGTCCGTCGCTTCCAGAAGATCGACGTGAACGAGCCGACGGTGGAAGACACCATCAAGATCCTCAAGGGTCTGAAGACCTACTACGAGGACTTCCACAAGCTGAAGTACACGGCCGAGGCCCTGAAGGTCGCGGTCGAGCTGTCGGCCAAGTACATCACCGACCGCAAGCTGCCGGACAAGGCGATCGACGTGATCGACGAGGCCGGCGCGTCGCAGATGCTGCTACCGGAAAGCCGCCGCAAGAAGACCATCGGCGTCAAGGAGATCGAAAGCGTCGTCGCCAAGATCGCCCGCATCCCGCCGAAGTCGGTCAGCAAGTCGGACACCGAGGCCCTCAAGGAGCTTGAGACCGACCTGAAGCGCGCCGTGTTCGGCCAGGAAGAAGCCCTGACCCAGCTGTCGGCCGCCATGAAGCTGGCCCGCGCCGGCCTGCGCGAACCGAACAAGCCGATCGGCTCGTATCTGTTCAG
Organism: Caulobacter sp. CCH9-E1; assembly: GCF_001556515.1. Taxonomy (GTDB): domain Bacteria; phylum Pseudomonadota; class Alphaproteobacteria; order Caulobacterales; family Caulobacteraceae; genus Caulobacter. Next base: position 17,030 of record NZ_LSJA01000095.1, read on the forward strand.
CGGCCCGACCGGCGTCGGCAAGACCGAAGCCGCCAAGCAACTGGCCCAAACCCTGGGCATCGAGATGCTGCGCTTCGACATGTCGGAGTACATGGAACGGCACACCGTGAGCCGCCTGATCGGCGCCCCTCCCGGCTATGTCGGCTTCGACCAGGGCGGTCAGCTGACCGACGCGGTCGACCAGCACCCGCACGCCGTCGTCCTGCTCGACGAAATCGAGAAGGCGCACGGGGATGTCTACAACATCCTGCTGCAGGTGATGGACAACGGCACACTGACCGACAGCAACGGCAAGAAGGTCGACTTCCGCAACGTGGTCCTGATCATGACCACCAACGCGGGGGCCTCGGACGCCCAGCGCAACTCGATCGGCTTCGGCCGCTCGAAGGTCGAGGGCGAAGAGGAAGCCGCGCTGAAGCGCCTGTTCACCCCGGAGTTCCGCAATCGCCTGGACGCCGTCGTGGCCTTCAAGCCGCTGACGCCGGAGATCATCCGCCAGGTCGTGCAGAAGTTCGTGATGCAGCTGGAGGCGCAACTGGCCGACCGCAACATCACCATCGAGCTGAGCGACGACGCGGCCGACTGGCTGGCCAAGAACGGCTTCGACGAGCTCTACGGCGCCCGTCCGCTGGCCCGGGTCATCCAGGAGCACATCAAGAAGCCGCTGGCCGACGACATCCTGTTCGGACGCCTGGTCCGCGGCGGCCACGTCAAGGTCGTGCTCAAGGACAGCAAGATCGACTTCGAGATCGACAGCCATGGCGATCCCAAGGCCGGCAAGACCGACGAGACCGAACCGGCCATGGCCGAATAGGCCTCAGCTTAAGACCAAAACGGAAAGGCCCGGAGCGATCCGGGCCTTTTTCTTTGGGCTTAGAGCGCGCTGGCGATCTTGGCCGCCAGGGCCTTCAGTTCCTCGACATCCGCCATGCCGCCCTCCCCGTGCCGGCCCAGGGCCTGGCCCTCGTAGCGGGGGATCACATGGAAGTGCAGGTGGAAGATCGTCTGGCCGGCGGGCGCGCCGTTGAACTGGGTGACGACCACGCCGTCGGGCTTCAGGGCCGCAACCACCGCCTTGGTCAGCTTCTGGGTCGCGGCGATGAGCTCGGCCAGCACCTCGGGCTCGACCTCAAGCAGGTTACGCGCCTGGCTGACCTTGGAGATCACCAGGGCGTGGCCGCGCGACTGCGGGAAGACGTCCATGAAGGCCAGGACCCGGTCGTCCTCGAACACCTTCACGCTCGGGATCTCGCCCCGGATGATCTTGGCGAAGATGTTGTCCGCATCGTAGCGTCCGTCGAGGCTCATGATCGTCTCCCTGTTCGGGACAGGTCGTAGCAAACCGGTCGAGAGGCGCAACCATGGACAACAAGCCTCACGGCCTGACCGAGCAGCAACAAAAGTGGTTCGCCTCGCTGGGCGCCAATCTTGAGCGCGAGACCGGCAAGACGCTGGAGCAATGGGTCGAGATCGTCCGCCGCGAATGCCCGGAAACAAAGCCCAGGGCACGCGCCGACTGGCTGAAGGCGACATACGGCCTGGGGCAGAACCGCGCGGCCAGCATCTTCGCCGTCGCCTATCCGAACGCCGGTGGCTGGGACGACGCGGCCGGTCTGCGCGCCGCGCTGTGGACCGATCCGGCGTCGACCGCGATCCTGGCCGCCGTGGAGGCCGCGATCGCCGACCTCCCCGACCTCGTGACCGGCCAGCGCAAGGGCTACACGGCCTGGTCCCGCAAGGCCCAGTTCGCGGCGCTAAAGCCGACAAAGGGCGGCCAGGCGGTGCTGGGTCTGGCGGTGACGCCCGACGCCTCCCCGCGCCTAGCCGAGCCGAAGAACGAAGGCTGGTCCGAACGCTTGAAGTCGAAGATCGCCCTAGCCTCCTCCGCCGACATCGACGCTGAGCTCAAGGCGCTGCTGACGGCGGCGTGGGACCGATCCTGAGGCCGCCAAGCTTCACCTTAGGAACGCGCCCGCCCCGGCGCCGTTCGTCTCCACAGCAAAGGAGACGACGATGTCCAAGGAAGCCGAACTGGCCGAAAAGTTCTGGAAGGCCCTGAAGTCCGACCGCACCGTGATGCTGGGCCTGGTCGAGCGCGAGAACGGCCGCGCCCAGCCGATGACCGCCGTGTTCGAGGGCGACCACTCCGGTCCGATCTGGATCTTTAGCGCCGTGGACGTGGACCTGGTCCAGGCGGTCGAGGGCGGCGAGCACGACGCCATTCTGCACTTCGCCTCCAAGGGTCACGACGTCTTCGCCACGGTCGAGGGCCGGATGCGCGTCGACAATGATCGCGAGACGATCGAGCGCCTGTGGAACCCCTTCATCGCCGCCTGGTACGACGGCAAGAACGATCCCAAGCTGCGCCTGCTGCGCTTCGAGCCCGGCGACGCCCAGATCTGGCTGAACGAGAATAGCCTGTTCGCCGGGCTGAAGATGATGCTCTGGGCCGATCCGAAGAAGGACTACAAGGACAAGGCCGCCGAAGTCCGCCTGCAGTAGCCGCCCCCAATCGGGAGGGGCCCTACCGCTCCTCCCGGAACGGGGAGTATTCCTCGGTCAGCATCTCGATGTCCGCGGCCACCGCCTCGCGCTCGCGCTCAAGATAGCGCGCCACCGGCTCGCGCAGCGCCGGGTCGGCGATCCAGTGCGCCGAATAGACCGGACTGGGCAGGTAGCCGCGCGCGATCTTGTGCTGCCCCTGCGCCCCCGCCTCGACACGCGGCAGGCCCAGCCGGATCGCGTGCTCGATGGCCTGATAGTAGCAGAGCTCGAAGTGGAGGAACGGCACGTCTTCCACGCAGCCCCAATGGCGGCCGTAGAGGCAGTCGCGGCCGATCAGGTTCAGGGCGCCGGCGATGAACGGCCCGCCCGGCCGGCGCGCCAGGATCAGCAGCACCTTGTCGGCCATCCGCTCGTTCAGCAGCGAGAAGAAGCGGCGGTTCAGGTAAGGCCGCCCCCACTTGCGGCTGCCGGTGTCCATGTAGAAGGCGAAGAAGGCGTCCCAGTGATCCTCGGTCAGGTCGCCGCCGGTCAGGGCGACGATCTCCAGCCCTTCCTGGGCGTCGCGCCGCTCGCGGCGAATGGTCTTGCGGCGATTGGCTGACAGCGCCGCCAGGAAGTCGTCGAAGGTCCCGTAGCCCCCGTTCTCCCAGTGATACTGCTGGTCCTGACGCAAGAGCATTCCGCGCTCGCCCATCCACCGCCACTGTTCCGCAACCGGAAAGGTCACGTGCAGCGACGAGGCGCCCATCCGCTCGCACAGCGTCAACGCCCCGCCGAGCAGCGCCGAGCGCCCCTCGTCCGCATCGACGTCCGGCCGCACGATCAGCCGCGAGCCGGTCACCGGCGAGAACGGCGAGGAGCATTGGAGCTTGGGATAATAGCGCCCGCCGGCGCGCTCATAGGCGTCAGCCCAGGCGTGGTCGAAGACGTATTCGCCCTGGCTGTGGGACTTCAGATAGAGGGGCATCACGCCCGCCACGGCGCCCGCCTCGTCCTCGACCGACAGGTGCTGCGGCGCCCAGCCGGTGCGCGCGGAAACGCAACCGCTCTCTTCCAGAATGGACAGGAAGTCGTAGGAGACGAACGGATCGCCCGTCGCCTCGGCGCAAGCGTCCCAGGCGTCCTTGCCGATCTCGGCGATCGCGCGATGGACGCGAACCGCCGGCCGGACGCCCCTGGGACTGCCCGTCACGCGTGGAAGCCCTCGAAGATCAGGTTGTCGCAATGGTCCTGCACGCCTTCCCACTGGTCGGGGCCGCGGACCGTCCAGGCGATCACCGGCATGCCCTTGGCGCGATATAGGTCGGCGCGCGGGCTGGGCAACATGTCGAGGCCCAGCGACAGGAAATCCGGTCGCGCCAGCTCCACCTGCTCCAGCGCCGCCAACGACTTACGCATCTCGGGCGCCAGCTTGCGGGCGTTATCGTCGTTCCAGCTATAAGAGTTGAGGCCGCGCAGGATCTGCGGATGATGATCGGCGAACCAGGCGTGGGAATACGGATTGAAGCCGATCACGGCGGTCGGGCCGTTGTGGTCGAGCAGCACTTCACTGACCCGCTTCTCCAGCGGGCCCACCTCTCCGAAGGGGGTCTTCAGCTCGATGAACACCATCGCGCGGTGGCCGATCATCGTCAGGGCGTCGGCCAGGGTCGGGATAGTCTCGTCCGCGCCCTTCAACGCCATGGCCCCGAGGTCGGCGGCGGTGTGGTCGCGCAAGCGCCCTTCCCGGCCCGTCATCCGCTCCAGCCGGTCGTCGTGGAAGACCACCGCCTCGCCATCGGCGGTCAGTTGCACGTCCAGCTCGATGGCGTAGCCGTGGGCGCAGGCGGCTTGGAAGGCGGCCAGGGAGTTCTCCGGCGCGCCGTCCGGGCTCCAGAGGCCACGATGGGCCGCCGGCGGGTCGAACAGGCGCTCCCACGCCTCGCCGAAGGTTTCGGTCGAGGGGCGTTCGCGCGAGCGCATCAGGCGATCTCCACCACCGCATCCACCTCGACGGCGAAGCCGAGGGGCAGCTTGTAGACGCCCACCGCCGAGCGCGCGTGGCGGCCGGCGTCGCCGAAGACCTCGACCATCAGGTCCGAACAGCCGTTGACGACCTTGGGGATGTCAATGAAGTCCGGGCCAGCCTGGACAAAGCCGCCCAGCTTCACCACGCGCACGACGCGATCGAGGTCGCCGTCGCAGGCGGCCTTCATCTGGGCCAGCAGGTTGATCCCACAGAGACGCGCGGCCTTCTGGGCGGTTTCCAGGTCAACGTCGACGCCGACCGTGCCCTTGATGCCGCCCGAAGCGTCCAACGAGATCTGGCCGGAGATGTGGACGAGATTACCCGAGCGGACGAAGGGCACGTAGTTGGCGACCGGCGCCACGGGCTGCGGCAGCTCAACGCCAATCGCCTTCAGACGCTCTTCGACCTTCGACATACGCAACGCTCCCACGAGTTTCACGGCATCCTTAACGCGCGCGGCCCAGCCGCAAAAGAAAAAAGCCCGGACCTTCCGGCCCGGGCTTCTATCGTTTGGATCGCGTCCGCAGACGCGCGAGCGGCTCTTAGCGAGCGGCTTGGAACTTCTCGACCGCGGCGCTCATGCGCTCGTTCAGCGGCTTGACCGAGTCCTTGATCGAGGCCGAGACGATCTCCGAGGCCTTGCTGACCTGGGCGATGTAGGCTTCGAGGGCCGACTTGGCCCAGGCGGTCTGCAGCTCGACGGCTTCCTGCACGCTCTTGGCGGCGGCCAGCGACTTGGCGGCGGCGACTTGGTCTTCGGCCAGCTTCTTGCCGTAGGCGAAGGTCTCGGCGCCCAGGGCTTCGGCGCCCTTGGTGGCGGCCGTCACCGAGGCGACGACGGCTTCGAGGTTCTTCTTCGAATGGGTGTTGGCTTCGGCCAGGGCGGCCAGCGACTTCTCGACGCCGTCCTTGAACGCTTGGTTCGAGGCGGTGGTGAACTGTTCGACGGTGTTCTTGACGGTTTCGGCGGCGGCCATGGGGTCTCTCCTGGGGAGGAAGGCGGCGGGGCGGAAGGGGCGAGCTGCAACTCGCCCATCAGCGCTTGGGACAACGGCGGTTTGCCATGTTGCAGTGCAGCAGTCAAGTATTTTGTGCAGCGCACCATAACCTAGGGTTACGCGCCGGACCGCCCATCCAAGCTGCAGCATTGGAACCACGCGCCCATTTTTTTCGCCCCTGCGGCATGTTCGCTCACCACTTGTTTACTTTAGCGAAAGGGGCCAGCCATCATGCTAAGGACACGCGTGTGGCGGTGCGGAACCGCTCAGTTCAGATGACGGACGTCCATCATGTTCGCCAAGCTTACCTCCGCTCGTTCCGTTCTGGCCGCCGCCGGCCTGGCGCTGGCGACGCTGTTTAGCGCCGTCGCGCCGACGACAGCGTCGGCCGCCATACCCTATCTCCAACTGAACGCTTCCGAGCCGAAGTACGCGGCGATCGTGATCGACGCCAATTCGGGCGAAGTCCTTTACGATAAAAGGGCTGACAGCCCTCGCTACCCGGCTTCCGTGACCAAGGTCATGACGCTGTACCTTACCTTTGAGGCGCTCAGCGAAGGCCGGCTTAAGCTGACCGACCGGGTCGTGATGTCCCCCCGCGCCGCCGCCCAGGCCCCGACCAAGATCGGCCTGCGCCCTGGCGAAAGCATGAGCGTCGACGAGGCCATCAAGGCCATGACCGTGAAGTCGGCCAACGACGTCGCCGTGGCCATGGCCGAGCGCCTAGCCGGCAGCGAGTCGCGATTCGCCGCCCTGATGACCCTGCGCGGCCAGGAGCTTGGCATGCGCAACAGCCGCTTCGTGAACGCCTCGGGCCTGCCCGACAGCCGCCAGATTTCCACGGCTCGCGACCTGGCCATCCTGTCGCGCGCCATCATGCGGGACTTCCCGCAGTACTACAGCTACTTCTCGGTGCGCGGCTTCACGTTCCGCGGCAACTACATCAAGGGCCACAACCGCCTGCTGGACAGCATGGAAGGGTTCGACGGCCTGAAGACGGGCTACACCAACGCGTCGGGCTTCAACCTGGCCGGCTCGGCCGTGCGCGACGGCCGCCGCCTGATCGGCGTGGTCCTGGGCGGCCCCTCGACCGCCTGGCGCGACAACAACATGGAAGATTTGCTGCTGACGGGCTTCGACGTGATGAAGCGCCGCGCCAAGGGCGAGCGGACCACGATCGCCGCCAACATCTATGAGGACGATCCCTCGGGCCCGATCCAGCGTCCTTCGGTCGAACAGGGCGACGGCGATCAGGCCGGCCTGAAGATCGTGCTGACCGAGAACCCGCACAACCCCGGCCCGATGAAGGTCTCCCCCACCCTGCGCGCCGCGCAAGCTACGGCCAAGCCGGCCAAGAAGGCTCAGGGCGAATGGAGCGTCCAGGTCGGCGCCTTCAAGTCCAAGTCGCTGGCCAACGAACAGCTGAAGCTGGTGCGTGGCCGCTTCGCCAAGGTCGTCGCCGACGCCGAGGCGGCCGTCGAAGGCGCTGGCGGCACCTTCCGCGCCCAGTTCCAAGGCCTGACCGCCGACGCCGCCCGCAACGCCTGCTCGGCTCTGAAGGCCAAGCGCGTGCCCTGCATGGTGCTGTCGCCGCGCTGATTTACACCGACCTCCCCGGCGAATGCCGGGGCCCAGATCGAACAAAAGAGCGCCGCGCGGCTTCGCGCGGCGCTCTTCGCATTTACGGCTGACGCCCAGGATGAATCTGGGCCCCGGCAGGAGTTTACGCTCGGGCGCGCTAAGCGCGACCCGTGGCGCCGGGCAGGTCGGAGTTAGGCCTCGGCCATCACCCGCCCGATCAGCCGGGCCAGGCGCTGGACGCCCTCCTCGATCTGCGCGTCGGTCGGCAGCGAATAGCTGAGGCGGATCGCGTTCGCGCGCTGGACCTCGGCGAAGAACGGCGCGCCCGGCACGAACGCCACCCGCTCCTCCTTGATCGCCCGCGCCAGCAGTTCGGCCCCGTCGATCCCCTCCGGCAGGTCGATCCACACGAACATGCCGCCCTCCGGATGCGACCAGGTCACGCCCTGGGGCATGGTCTTGTCGAGGGCCGCCAGCATGACCCGCGCCTTGTGGCCGTAAGCGCCGCGCAGGCGGTGCAGGTGCTGGTCGTAGCCTTCCGACACGGCGCGATGGGCGACCATCTGGTTGATCGTCGAGACGTGCAGGTCGGCGCCCTGCTTGAGCAGAACAAGCTTTTCGATCACCGCCTTCGGTCCGCAGACCCAGCCGATGCGCAGCGCCGGCGACAAGGTCTTGGACAGAGTGCCGAGGAACATCGTCCGCGCGTTGTCGATACCGCCCGAGCGGGCGATGTCCAGCGACAGCAGCGTGGGCGTGGACTCGCCGACGAAGCGCAGCTCGCGATAGGCCGCGTCCTCGACCAGGCTCCAGTCCAGGCGGTCAGCGAGCGCCAGCAGCGCCTCGCGCTCGGCCAGGGTCAGGCTGACGCCCGTCGGATTGGCGAAGTCGGGGACGAAATAGCCCAGCGCGCCCTTGGGCAGATCGACGTCCGCCGGCGCGGCCAGGGCGCCCTCCGGAAGGTCGCGATAGGCCGGCTCGTAGCCGTTGAAGGCCTGCAAGGCGCCCAGATAGGTGGGGCGGGCCACGACCACGGGGTCGCCGGGGCTGACGAACAGCTTGCCGATCAGGTCCAGCGCCTGCTGCGAGCCGGCAGTCAGCATGATGTTATGCGGCTCGCAGGGCATGCCGTCGCGCGTCATCCGCTCGGCGATCCACTGGCGCAGCGGCAGATAGCCTTCGCTGACCGAATATTGCAGCGCCTGGGCGGCCTGGGCCGGATCGCTCAGAACCGCGCGATAAGCCTTCTGAATCTCCTCGGCCGGGAACAGGCCCGGGTCGGGAATGCCGCCAGCGAAGGACAGGATGTCGGGCTGGTCCAGCAGCTTGAGAAGTTCACGAATCTCGCTGGCGCGGACGCGGGACATGCGCTCGCTGAAGCGCGAGGCCCAATCTTGGGTTTGGATGGTCATGGTGATCAGAAGTCCGGACTGGAAGACACTTTCAAGAGACGCGCGACGGCGGCTCGCCTGAACGGAGGGTTCAGGGCGTCATACCGAGCAGGTCGGACCCGAGGAACGGCGTCGCCAAAAGCGTTCGCGGTTGATCATGCCCTTGTCCTAGCTCAGCCGCGCCGCTTGATCAAACGATCCCGCGCGGCGTTCAGCTGGGCGGCGAGGCCTTCGGTGCCGCCGGCGTCGGGATGGGCCATGCGGATCAGGCGGGCATAGGCGGCCTTGACCTCCTCCAGCGTCGCCTCAGGCGCCACGCCCAGGATCGCGCGGGCCTCGGACAGGCTGAGCTCTTCACGCGGCGGGTGGACGACCTTGTGGCGAATGACCGGACGCCGCCGCGCCTCGGTGACGGTCCAGAGGCCGAGGACGCCCAGCACGATCCCCGCGCCCCACGACCCGCGGATGGCGGCATAGCCGGCGAAGGCGAAGGCGACGATCGCCGCCACGCCCGCCCCGACCCGCCAACCATCGCCCTTGAGCAGGTTGCGTCGGCGCGGCCAGAGCAGGAAGGCCAGGATAGCCACGCCCAGCAGCAGATAGATCATCATGACTCCAGACACGAAAACGGGCGGCGAGGTCTCCCCGGCCGCCCGCCCGTGGAAACATGTAGCTCTTGGACTACTGCGCCGCCAGCAGCGTCTCGCCGGAATAGGCCGACAGGCCCAGGCTGTGCATCAGGGCGCGAAGCTCCTGGCGCGCGGCCAGATGCTGCAGCGACACCGGCACCGGACGCACCTGCGGCGACAGGTCGGCGATGGTCAGGCCGAACGGGAACAGCTCGCGATAGATGACGCGGTCGCGCAGGCCGGGGCCGATGCGGAAGCCGACCCGCTTGGCCAGGGCCGTCAGACGGTCCTCGAGACGCTTGCGGTTCCGGGCTTCCGTCGTCGCCAAACGATTGCGCAGCACGACCCAATCAAGCGCCTGGCGTTGGCCGGAAAGAGCTCTCTGCTTACGGGCTTCCCAGACGGTCAACGAGTAAAGGCTGGGCTTGGTCAGGTCCATGCTGACCGGATCGACGTGGCCCAGCATGTCGAAGTCGACGAAGCTGTCGTTCATGGGCGTGACGATCAGGTCGGCGCGGCCGTGGGCCAGGCGCGAGACGGCGGTGTCGCCGCCGGGGGTGTCGATCAGCACGAAGTCGCACTCGGCCAGCCCCCTGGCGAAGGCGGCCTCGAAGCCGGCGATCTGCTCTTCTTCCGGTTTCTCGGCCAGGGCGATGTCGTTGTCCGACAGGCGCAGAGACAGCGGCTCGGGCAGCTCCAGCTTCTTGCTTTCCAGCCAGGTGCGGCGGTTCTCGAAGAACCGCGCCGAGGTGCTCTGGCGCAGGTCCAGGTCGATGACCGCGACCTTGGCGCCGCCGTACAGCAGCGCGGTGACGAGATGGACGGCGATGGTCGACTTGCCCGCCCCGCCCTTCTCGTTGCCGACGACGATGACCCGCGTTTCGGCCATGAGTTCGATCCTTGATGCGTCGCGACTCGCGCGACCTTGGACTGAAGGTTAACACGATGTTACCGCAGCCCCATGGGGTCAACGGCCTCCATCCACAGACCTAATTGTCGCAGCGCTCGTGGAAGGCGGTTTCCCACGCGTCGCAGTGGACCTTCGGTCGCGCGGAGGCCATAAGCCCTCGCCTGTTCGCGTGGAGGCTCCCATGACCCAACCGATCATCGTACGCACCGTCGCCGAAATGCGCGAGCACGTCCGCGCCTGGAAGGCGGCCGGCCAGCGCGTGGCCCTGGTGCCGACCATGGGCGCCCTGCATGAGGGCCACCTGTCGCTGATCCGTCTGGCGCAGCAGCACGCCGATCGCGTGATCGCCAGCGTCTTCGTCAATCCCAAGCAGTTCGCCCCGCACGAGGACTTCGACGCCTATCCGCGCGGCGAGGCCGCCGACGCCGAGAGGCTGGCCTCGGTCGGCTGTGACCTGCTGTTCGCCCCGAACGCCGCGGAAATGTACGCGCCGGGCTTCTCGACGCTGGTCACCGTGTCGGGGGTGTCCGAGCCTTTGGAAGGCGCGGCCCGGCCGCAGTTCTTCGGCGGCGTGGCGACGGTCGTGGCCAAGCTGTTCATCCAGTCGCAAGCGGACACCGCCGTGTTCGGCGAGAAGGACTATCAGCAGCTGCAGGTGGTCAAGCGCATGGCGCGAGACCTCGACATTCCCATCGAGATCATCGGCGCGCCCACCGCTCGGGCCGAGGATGGCTTGGCCCTCTCCTCGCGCAACGCCTACCTCTCCCCGGACGAACGCGCCGCCGCCGTGGCCCTGCCGAACGCCATGAAGGCGGTCGCCCAAGCCGTGGCGTCAGGCGGCCGGATCGACGATGCCGAGGCCGTCGCCGTCCAGGCGCTGAAGGCGGCGGGATTCCGCCAGGTCGATTATGTGGAAGTGCGCGAGGCCAGCGATCTGTCGAGATTGGGGCCTGGCCCGATCGGCGACGCCGAGGGCCGCATCCTGGTAGCGGCCTGGCTGGGCGGTACGCGCCTGATCGACAACATGGCCGTGGAACGGGTCTGACGCCGGAAGATCAGATCGGGGGTTGCAGCGCGATGAACACGCCGACGGCAAAGCCCACGAACAACATGCCCGCCCCCAAGACGGCGTAACCGGCCTTCATCGTCATTCCTCCGCTTCCCTGCGCAGAGGAAACACCCGCCCCGGTTGCTATTAAGCTAATAACGATCGTCGAAGTTACCAGGCGCCGAGTTCGCGCAGCTGCCGGGCCAGCTCCGGCGGCAGGTCGGCCGCCTCGCCTTCGCTAAGATCTGGCGGCGCGTCTTCGGCCGTCAGATAGCGCCAGCCCTGGAACGCTCGACGCGGCTGCGGCGCGACACGGACGATCGTCGGATCGACCGTGACCTCGCAACGCGACGCCGGTCCCGAACCGACCGTGTCGATGGCCAGGATCTTCTGGCGGCACAGGATCTGGCCCTTGAACACGCGGTACAGCGAGCCGCCATCCAGCACCTCGTCGATCCGCTTGGGCGTCATGCGCGTGTGCATGACCCAGGGTCGATCGCTCTCCTTGTGCCAGGCCACAAGGTCGTCGATCGAGTCACAGCCGACGACCAGCTTGATGATGTGCAGCGCCATGTTGGCTAGATAGCGCGCCAGGGCCGCATGGCAATCGCCTAAGCCGCGTCTGGCGTTCGCCCCCAGGGCGAAAGCCGTCGCCTCTTCGCCGCACGCCGTTATGCTGAAGTCATCGCGTCACACCAGAGCGCGATGACTCGGCGGATTCGTCCGCCAAGCGCCGCCGCTGTGGACGTTGTCGCATGCGTCCGAGCGGCGGTTTTCTTTTGGGCCCACGCTAGGCGGCGCCCTCCAGCTTCACCAGCACCACGCCCTCGCTGACCTGACCGCCCGCCGAGGCCGAGAGTTCGGCGACGACGCCGTCGAACGGCGCGACCAAGGCGTGCTCCATCTTCATGGCCTCCAAGGTCAGCAGGGTCTGGCCCTTGCTGACCGTCTGGCCGGCCGAGACCGCGACCGAGACGATCTTGCCCGGCATCGGCGACAGGATCGCGCCGTCCGAGGACGCGCCCTCGCCAGGCCCGCCGACGTGCGCCTCGAAGTCGAAGGCCTGGACGTCGCCGCCCTCGAACACGTGGATCGGTCCCTTGCCATAGGTCGTGGGCAGCCGCGCGACCTCGTCGAAGGTCCGGCCATCGGCGTGGCGGATGTCCCAGGACCAGTCCTCGGTCCCGCCGCCCAGCAAGGCCACCCGCAACGGCGTCGGCTTGCCGTCCACCGCCATCGGCAGGGTCATGGCCGCGCGGTCGGCGTTCATCCGGAAGCCCAGCAGCTTGGATGGCGCGCTCTCCCACGGGTCGGGCCGCGCCTCGGCCTCCAGGAAACTGTCCAGCCGCCAGCCGATCGCGGCCATCGCCGGCTCGTCGCTGAAGGTCCGCTCGGTCAGTTCCTCTAGCCGCGCCTCGATGAAGCCGGTGTCGACCGCGCCGTCGACGAAGTCGGGATGGCTGGCGCACTTCGCCAGGAAGGCGGCGTTGGTCTTGACCGGCCACACCTCAACCAGGGCGCAGGCCTCGGCCAGGCGCTGGGCGGCGTCCTCGCGATCGACGCCGTGCGCGATCAGCTTGGCGATCATGGGGTCGTAGAAGGCGGTGACCTCGCCGCCCTCCTCCACCGCGCTGTCGACGCGCACGTCGCCCTCGGGCAGGCGGAAGTGCTTCAGCTTGCCGGTCGAAGGCAGGAAACCCGTAGCCGGGTTTTCGGCGTAGAGGCGCGCTTCCATGGCCCAGCCGTCCAGGGTGATCTCGTCCTGCTCCAGCGGCAGGCGCTCGCCGGCGGCCACGCGCAGTTGCCACTCGACGAGGTCCTGGCCGGTGACCATCTCGGTGACCGGATGCTCGACCTGCAGACGGGTGTTCATCTCCATGAACCAGATGCGATCGGCGCGCAGGCCTTCGCTGGCGTCGGCGATGAACTCGACCGTGCCCGCGCCGACATAGCCGACGGCCTTGGCGGCCTTGACCGCAGCGGCGCAGACGGCTTCCCGGGTCTTCTCGTCCATGCCGGGGGCCGGCGCCTCCTCGATAACCTTCTGGTGGCGGCGCTGCAGCGAGCAGTCGCGCTCGAACAGGTGGACGACATTGCCGTGGCTGTCGCCGAACACCTGCACCTCGATATGGCGCGGACGGGTGACGTACTTCTCCAGCAGCACCCGATCGTCACCGAACGCGGCGGCGGCCTCGCGCCGGCACGAGCCGAGGGCGGCCTCGAAGTCCTGCGGCCGCTCGACCTTGCGCATGCCCTTGCCGCCGCCGCCGGCCACGGCCTTGATCAGCACCGGATAGCCGATCTTCCCGGCCTCGACCGCCAGGCGCTCGACCGACTGGTCCTCGCCCAGATAGCCGGGCGTGGTGGGCACGCCGGCCTCGATCATCACCGCCTTGGCGGCGTCTTTCAGCCCCATGGCGCGGATCGCCGAGGGCGGCGGACCGATCCAGGTCAGGCCGGCGTCGATCACGCTCTGGGCGAAGTCGGCGTTCTCGGACAGGAAGCCGTAGCCGGGATGGATCGCGTCCGCCCCCATCTGCTTGGCCGCCGCCAGGATCTTGCGCGGGTCGAGATAGCTGTCCTTGGCCGGCGCGGGCCCGATCAGGATCGCCGCGTCCGCCTCCATCACGAACGGCGCGTCCGCGTCGGCTTCCGAATAGACGGCGATCGTCCGCACGCCCAGTTCCCGGGCGGTGCGGATGATGCGGCGGGCGATCTCGCCACGATTGGCGATCAGGACGGAAGCGATCAAGCGGGACCTACATCTGAGAAAGGGTGAACACCATCAGACCCGTGACCAGGGTCGCGAAGGCGAAGACGCTCATGAACCAGACGATCAGCGTCTTGAAGATGGCCCCCACGACGGTCGAGCCATAGCCGCCGCGCAGGGTCTGGAAGAGGTTGATCGGCGTCCAGAAGGTCAGAATGGCGAACCACGGGCCTATGAGCGCGGCGGGCAGCACCATGCCGATGGCGTTGGTCAGGAACGCGAACGACAGCAGGTTCGTCGCCACCAGCAGGTGGTCGTAGATATAGAACTGCCGACGGTTGACATAGACCAGCGCCAGGCTGAGGCCGACAATCGGCAGCAGCAGCACCGCCAGGCGGTGCGCCCAGCCGAACATCACCAGGATATAGTAGTCGGGATTGGCCACGGCCTTGGCCAGGCCATCCTTTAGCCAGTTCTTGACGCCGTCCTTGCCCCCATGGCCGCCCAGATCGATATCGGCCTTGACCTCCTTGTGGGCCGCGCCGTCGGGCGTGACCACGTTGAAGTGCTGGCCGCCGATATTGGCCTCGCCAATTTTCCGGGTGCTTTCGTCGATGGCGCCCACATCCTGCAGGTCCAACCCGCGGATCTGTTCGGCGGCGTCCTGGCCGCGCTTCTCGATCTTGGCCTTGGCCTCGGCGGCGGCGTTGGGGTTCTTCTCCAGCGCGTCGGCCTCGGCGATCTTGGCGGCGTAGCGATCCTGGGCCTTCTTGACCCTCTCGTCATAGTCGGCGGCGATCTCGGCCTTATCCGCGCCCGCCTCCTTGAGCGCCTCGTCACGCGCTTCGGCGGCGGCGCCGAGGCGGCTATCGCGGGTCTCCACGGCGTCCTTGCGCATCTCGTCGGCCTTGGCCTTGCGGCCGGCGGGCGTGGCGAGCGCCGCGATCTCTTTCTCTTCCTTGAGCTCGATCTCGTGGCGGATGTTATGGATGGCGTGTTCGGCCGCGAAGATGAACAGCAGCAGAGCAACGAGGAAGGTGCGGAACGGCGGCGCGTGCCGCGCGATACGCCCCTCCATCAGGTCCTTGGCCAGCTTGCCCGGCTTGAAGAACAGCAGCGGCAAAGTGTTCGCCAGGCGACCATCAAGGTGGAACATCCCCTCGATGGTCTCCCAGATCAGGTGCAGGATGGATCGGTGGTGCGTGTCGGCGTTCTGGCCGCAGCTATAGCAGTACCAGCCCTCCAGGGGCGTGCCGCAGTTCTTGCAGGGCTCGCCCTTGTGGGGAAACGGCTTCTTCCTCGCGCCGACCAACCCGCCCGCCGAGTCCGCCGCCGCCGCTTCCATCTCCGCCCCTGTCACCACGCCCACGCTCCCCCTGAAGTTGACTCTATTCAACCCAGGACGGTTTACGACGCGCGAGGAAGGCGCGCACGCCTTCTTGTCCTTCCTCGGACACGCGGCGGCGCGCGATGCGGCGCGCGGTCTCTTCCACCAGGCCTTTGTCGAGTTTCTGACCAGCGAAGTCGTTGACCAGCGCCTTGGCGTCGCCGATCGCGCCGGGCGCGCAAGGGACCATCTCCTCGATCAGGGCGTCGCGCGCCGCTTCCAGCCCCGCCACATCGTCGAACACCTCGTCGACCAGGCCGTAGCTCCAGGCGGCGTCGGCGTCGAACACGCGAGCGGTGGCGAACAGCAGTTTGGCGGTGCGGGGCCCAAGCGCGGCGATGACATAGGGGCTGATCGTCGCCGGGGTCAGGCCGAGCTTCACTTCCGAGAACGAGAACTTGGCGTCCGCCGTGGCCAAGGCGTGGTCGCAAGCCGCCACGAGACCGGCTCCGCCGCCGTAGGCCGAGCCCTCCACCAGGGCCACGGTCAGGGCCGGGATGTCGTGCAAGGCCTTGAGCATATGGGCCAGCTCGAGCGCGTCCTCGCGATTGTCGTCCTCGTCCCACTCGACGGCGTCGGCCATCCAGGAGAGGTCCGCGCCGGCGCTGAACGTCCCACCGACCCCGCGCAGGAACACCACGCGCACGCCCTCGGCCCCGTGCAGGGTCTCGAAGGTCTGGCGCAGGGCCGAGATGGTCGCCGCGTCGAAGGCGTTCTTCTTCTCGGGACGATTGATCCAGACGGTGACCGCGCCCTCGGGCGTGCTCTCCATGTGGACCAGCGGGCTCATCGCGTCGGTGTCGGGGACCTCGACGATGGGATCGGCGATGGGGTTGGTCATGGGGCTACTCCTTTGGGACGCTACATCCGGAAGACGCCGAAGGTCGTCTCCGGGATAGGGGCGTTGAGACTGGCCGAGATTGCAAGCCCCAGAACGTCCCGCGTTTGAGCCGGGTCAATGATGCCATCGTCCCAGAGCCGCGCGGTGGCGTGGTACGGATTGCCCTCGTCCTCGTAGCGCTGGCGGATCGGCGCCTTGAAGGCCTCGGCCTCCTCCGGCGTCCACTTGGCCGCGTCGCGGTGGACCGTGGCCAGCACGCTGGCGGCCTGCTCGCCGCCCATCACCGAGATGCGGCTGTTGGGCCAGGTGAACAGGAAGCGCGGGCTGTAGGCGCGGCCGCACATGCCGTAGTTGCCGGCCCCGAAGCTGCCCCCGATCAACACGGTGAACTTGGGAACCTCGGCCGAGGCGACGGCGGTGACCAGCTTGGCCCCATCCTTGGCGATGCCGCCAGCCTCGTACTTGCCGCCCACCATGAAGCCCGAGATGTTCTGCAGGAAGACCAGCGGGATCTTGCGCTTGCAGGCCAGCTCGATGAAGTGCGCGCCCTTCAGCGCGCTCTCGCTGAACAGCACGCCGTTGTTGGCCAGGATCGCCACCGGCTGACCCCAAATGCGCGCGAAGCCGCAGACCAGGGTCGTGCCGTACAGCGCCTTGAACTCGTCGAACCTGGAGCCGTCGACAATGCGGGCGATGACCTCGCGCACGTCGTAGGGCGCGCGAACGTCCGTTGGGACGACGCCGTACAGTTCCTCGGGGTCGTAGAGCGGCGGCTCGGCCTCGGTCAGGACCAGCTGGTCGGGCTTGGAGGTGTTCAAGTTCGCGACAATCGAGCGGACGATCTCCAGCGCGTGCTCGTCGTTCTCGGCGACGTGGTCGACCACGCCCGAGCGACGGCCGTGCGTCTCAGCCCCGCCCAGCTCCTCGGCGCTGATGACCTCGCCGGTTGCGGCCTTCACCAGCGGCGGGCCGGCCAGGAAGATGGTGCCTTGATTGCGGACGATCACGGTCTCGTCGCTCATCGCCGGGACATAGGCGCCGCCGGCGGTGCACGAGCCCATGACACAAGCGATCTGCGGGATGCCCGCGGCGCTCATCCGCGCCTGGTTGAAGAAGATGCGGCCGAAGTGGTCGCGGTCGGGGAAGACCTCGGCCTGGTGCGGCAGGTTCGCGCCGCCGCTGTCGACCAGATAGACGCACGGCAGGCGATTCTGGGCCGCGATCTCCTGGGCGCGCAGGTGCTTCTTCACCGTCATCGGGAAGTAGGCGCCGCCCTTCACGGTGGCGTCGTTGGCGACGATCATCACCTCGCGGCCGGACACCCGGCCGACGCCGCAGATGATTCCCGCCCCTGGCGCCTCGCCGCCGTAGAGGTCGCAGGCCGCCAGCTGGCCGATCTCCAGGAAGGGCGAGCCGGCATCCAGCAGGCGTTCGACTCGCTCCCTCGGCAGCAGCTTGCCACGGGAGGCGTGGCGCTCGCGGGCGCTCTCCGGGCCGCCCAGGGCCGCCTCGGCCACCTTGGCGCGCAGTTCGGCGACCAGCGCGCGATTGTGCGCGGCGTTGCGGGCGAAGGCGTCGCTGGACGCGTCGATAACGGAGTTCAACTTCGGCATGACCGACGCTTAGCCTTTTCCACCCACCCCCGGAAGTCGGAGTTTTTTGGACCCCGAAGCCGAAGATTCAGAGCCAAAACCGTTCTTAGACATTTTATCTTCCAGAGCAATGATTGCGCCTGAACGCGTGCTCGGGGTCAAGCCTGCCGATCGTGCGAGGCCGTTTACAGCTTCGCCCTGCCGGCTCTACGGTCCGCGCCGTGGAAACGCCCCTGCCCGATGACTCGGCCCTAGCGCGCCTCTTCGCCCGCGAGCGGCGGAACGGAACGGCGGCGTGGTTCTCGCTGCCCGGCGGCGCGACCCTGTTCGAGCCTGGGGAAGCGGCCGACCAGCTCTATTTCCTGAAGACGGGCCGTCTGGGCGCTTTCCGCCGCGAGCCCGGTCAGGAGCCCCAGTTCCTGGGGCTGATCCGCCCCGGCGAGCCGGCCGGCGAGATGGCGATGATCGGCGACACCGCCCACTCCGCCAGCATGGTGGCCTTGCGCGACAGCGAGATGCTGGCCGTGCCCCGCGACGTCTTCTTCGAGGCGGCCGAGGAAGATCCCAGCGTCCTGCTGGAGTTGTCCCGGCTGATGATCCATCGGGCCCGCCAAGCGCGAAGCCAGCCGGCGGTCGGCGATCCATCGGTGTTCGGCTTCATCGCCGTCGAGCCTGGCGCGCCGATCCGGCCGATCGTCGAGCGCCTTGGCCGTTGCATCGAGAACCTGGGCTACACGGTCACGGTCGAGGGCGGTGAGGCGCTGCTGGCGCCGACCGAGTGGTTCGGCAATGTCGAGCACGCCCACGACTTCGTCCTCTATGTCGCCGAGGCCGACGAGACCGCCTGGAAGCACGTGGTCGGCCGGCAAGTGGACCGCCTGTTCCGCGTGGGGCGCGGCGACCGCCCCCCGCCGACCGTGATTCCCAGCTACGCTTCGGGTCCCCTTCAGGCCCAACGTCTTGTCGATCTGATCCTGCTGCAATCGGCCAGCCTTGTTCGCCCCAGCGGGTCGGAGGCTTGGGTCGCCGCGACCCAGCCCGCGCGCGTGTTCCATCTGCGCGAAAACGGCGTAGCCGATCTGCAGCGGCTGGCGCGGGTGATGACCGGGCAGTCCGTGGGGCTGGTTTTGTCCGGCGGCGGCGCGCGGGCCTACGCCCATATCGGCGCGATCCAGGCCATGCGCGAGCGGGCGATCCCGATCGACTTCGTCGGCGGCGCCTCGATGGGCGCGATCATCGCCGCGGGCCTAGCCATGGGCTGGGACGACGGCGAGATGGAGGCGCGTATCCACAAGGCCTTTGTCGATTCCAGTCCCTTGGACGACATCGCCTTTCCGATGATCGCCATGACGCGCGGCGAGAAGGTCAGGGCGCGCTTGGAAGAGCATTTCAGCGGCGTCGAGATCAGCGATCTCTGGCTGCCGTTCTTCTGCGTCTCGTCGAACCTGACCTCGGGCGCCTACCAACTGCATCGCACGGGCGAGCTGCAGGCGGCTTTGCGGGCCTCGATCGCTCTGCCCGGCGTGATGCCCCCGGCCACCTTCAACGGCTCGGTGCTGGTCGATGGGGCGGTGATGAAGAACTTCCCCGCCGACGTCATGCGCGCGCTCCAGCCTGGTCCGATCGTCGGCGTCGACGTCACTCGCGGCCGCAGCATCACGCCGGACGACATCGTCACCCCGCCCTCCCTCTGGAACTGGATCACCTCAGGCGAGTGGCGGCGCGGGCCGCCGATCGTGGCCCTGTTGATGCGGGCGGCCACGGTCACCTCCGGTCGCGACATCACCGCCGCGCGCGAGGCCACCGATGTTCTGATCACGCCGAAGCTGGAGGGCGTCGACATCCGCGACTGGCGCGCCTTCGAGCCCTCGGTAAAGGCCGGGCGCGTCGCCGCCGGCTTCGCACTGGACACGCTGCGCCAGCCCGTGACGACGCTGCGTCGCCGCCTAAGTCTGCGCGAACGCCAAGCCGCCTCTGGCCGCTGACCGTCGGGCCACGATGAACAGGCGCTTGAAGGGAAACAGCGTCACCCCGTCCTCCCGGCGCGGGAACCGGCGCGCCAGCCGAGCGCGCCAGGCGTCCAGGAACAGCGACCGCTCCCCATTATCCAGCGCGTCGAGATAGGGGCGCAGGGTCGCGCCCATCGTCCACTCGACGATCGGGTCCTCGCCGCGCAACGCGTGCAGATAGGTGGTGGTCCAGATGTCGATCTCGCCGCACAAGGGCGCCAGCCAGCTGTAATAGTCTTCGGGCGACGCTGTCGGGCCAGCGCCGGCGATGTTCGTCAGCTTGGCGGCCCACGTCCCCACCTGGATGACCTCGGCCAAGCTGCCGCGCCAGCCCAGGCTGTCGACCACCGGGACCTGGATCGCCAGGACGCCCGACGGCGCCAGAGCGGTCGCGAGCCGGGGAATTAGCATCTTATGATCGCCCACCCAGTGAAGAGCGGCGTTGGTGAAGATCAGGTCCGCTGGCGCGTCAGACGAGAAGTCCTCGATGCCGCCCTCGATCCATTCCACGCGATCTGAAAGCGCCCGGGCTCGCCGCAGCATCTCGGGACTGGAGTCCAGGCCGCGCACTCTAGCCTGCTGAAAACGCTCAGCTAGTGCGGCGGCTTGCTCGCCCATGCCGCAGCCCAGGTCCCAGATTTCGCGCGGCGCCATATCGGCCGGCAGCATCGCCATGAGGTCTTGAGCCGGCCGTTCGCGGTATCGGCGGTAGAGGGCGTAGATGTCCGGATCCCAACGCGCCATTCTATCCCTCTCCGGTGCGACAATCCGGCGTCGTGCAACTTCGCCGTCTGTGAAGAATTCTTCTCACGCGAGAAGATTCATCATACTGTCGGAAATAGACCTCCGACAGAGGGGCCACAGGGAAGGAAATCACGCGGAATGGTCACGCAGATTCATCTGGCTCCCGGCGGCGCGCCCGCCCCAGCCCAAAACGTCCGCAAGCTGAACCTTAGCCGCCCTCTGGCGGTCGGCGCCGCCGTGGTGATGTGGGCTCTGATCCTGATCGGACTTCGCCTGCTGACGCTTTAACCGCGACTTCGGGTCGCGTCGGGCGCCTCTTCCCATCTTAGCGGAAAGGCCCATATCCTCCTTGTGTTGTTCAACCACTGAAAGGAGGTGATCCAGTGTCTCATTGTCTCCAACCGCGGTCGCAAGTCGTGACCTGGAGCCTGAAGAACGAGGTCTCCGCCTAGGGTGTTGAGCACCCAGGTTTAAGTCACACGCTGCGAAAGCGGCTACGACGATGGAAGGGCCGTCCCGATCGGGGCGGCCCTTTTTCATATCGATGTCAGGCCCCGATCAGCTCGCGGCCGATCAGGAAGCGGCGGATCTCATTGGTGCCGGCGCCGATGTCGTAGAGCTTGGCGTCGCGCAGCAGGCGCTCGACCGGCCACTCCTTGGTGTAGCCGGCGCCGCCGAGGGCCTGGATCGCCTCCAGAGCCACCTTCACGGCGTTCTCGCTGGCCATCAGGATCGCGCCGGCCGCGTCGAAGCGCGTGGTCTTGCCCGCGTCGCAGGCCCGCGCCACCGCGTAGACATAGGCGCGGGCGGAATTCAGGGCCACGTACATGTCGGCGATCTTGCCCTGCATCAGCTGGAAGCCGCCGATCGGCTGGCCGAACTGCTTGCGGTCGCGGACATAGGGCAGGACGATGTCGAGACAGGCCTGCATGATGCCCAGCGGCCCCGCCGCCAACACGGCGCGCTCGTAGTCGAGGCCGCTCATCAGGACGCCAACGCCGCCGCCGACCGGCCCCATGACGTTTTCTTCCGGGATCTCGCAGTCCTCGAACACCAGCTCGGCGGTGTCGCTGCCGCGCATGCCCATCTTGTCCAGCGTCTTGGAGACGCTGAAGCCCTTCATGCCCTTCTCGACGAGGAAGGCGGTGATGCCGCGGCTGCCCTCGCCCGTCTTGGCGTAGACGACCAGGGCGTCGGCGTGCGGGGCGTTGGTGATCCAGAACTTCGTGCCGTTCAGGACATAGCGGTCGCCGCGCTGCTCGGCGCGCAGCTTCATCGAGACGACGTCCGAGCCCGCGCCGGCCTCGCTCATCGCTAGAGAGCCGACATGCTCGCCGCTGATCAGCTTGGGCAGGTAGCGCCGCTTCTGCTCGGGCGTGCCCCAGCGTCGGATCTGGTTGACGCAAAGGTTCGAGTGCGCGCCGTACGACAGGCCCACCGAGGCCGAGGCGCGGGAGACCTCCTCCATCGCCACCACGTGCTCGAGATAGCCAAGGCCGAGGCCGCCGAATTCTTCCTCGACGGTGATGCCGTGCAGGCCAAGGTCGCCCATCGGGACCCACAGCGAGCGCGGGAAGGTGTTGGCCTCGTCGATCTCGGCCGCCAGCGGCGCGATGCGATCGGCGGCGAAGCGGGCGGTTGTCTCGCGGATGGCGTCGGCGGTCTCGCCCAACGCGAAGTCCATCGTGGGTGCGAAATTCGTCATGATAGTCCTCCCATAGCACGAACGCCCGCGGATCAACGAGACCCGCGGGCGTTCTTGCTCGACTTCCCCAGAGTAAGGGAAGTTCTTATTCGCCCGCCTTATCCGGCCCAGCCAGTCGGCGCAACAGAAGATAAGCTGAAACCACGAAGCATATCGCGCCGATCATGCTGGCGCCGTAGCCGAACAGCTTGACCTGGTCCGCCGCCCCGACCGCCACGGTCAGGATCCAAAGGACGCCGCCGCCGAACAGCGACAGGCCCAGCAGGCCCAGCACGATCAGCAAGCTGGCGTTGCCGGACGAACGCTTCGTCTTCCGCGGGCCGCCCGCGATCCCGGCGACGGTGGAAGGCTCAGAGGCGGCGCTGGTCGAGAAGCCGTCAAGATTGAACGCCGAGCCGCTGTCGTTCGGCGCGCCAAACAGCGTCGGTTCGTTGGCGACCGGGCCGGGCGCGAACGCCTCCACGGTCGCAGGTTTTTCCGGCGCCTGCGGCGACGGCCGGAAAGGCGTCAGCTCGACGGCGGGCGCGTCCTGGAACAGGACAGGCCCAGAAGAGACGGTGGCGGCCTTCTCCGGCGCGGGCGGCTCGGGCAGGCTGAGGTCAGGCTGCGTCTTGCTGGGCGGCGCTTCCGCCTCGGCGAGGATAGCTTCCAGGCGCGCGCTGACGGCGGCCGCCGACTGCTCGGTCGCGGTGGGTCTGTCCTCTTCCGGGACAACGATGCTGAACGGCAGGTCGCCCTCGCGGTGCGCGACGATCCGGTCGCCGTCGATGCGGGTGCTGACCGTGGCCGGCGTCTGCTTAGGAATGGCGTTGCTAGCGTCGTAGTCGATCTTCGGACGCAGGATGGAGCTCGGCGCGGGCACCCACTGGCCGTTGGCCGGAGTCAGGAACAGCGTCTTCTCGGCTGAGCGGCGGCGCACCAGGGCGTCGATGACGATGCGCTCGCCCTCGAAGTCGGCCTTGCGCCACATCTCCATGGCGCAGGCGGCCTGCAGCAGCGAGCCCTCGTTGATCCGGCGCAGCACGCCCGAGCGCACGAAGTTCTCGATACCGATGTTGAAGGCGAAGCAGACCAGGGCGTCGAACTGGTTCTGGGTCAGCGGCGTGTAGGTGTGCTCGTTGACCGAGTGGGCCACCGAGATCAGGTCGTACAGCAGCAGGGCCTCGGCGTCCTTTTCCGAGACAGTCGCGCCCGGACGCGCGGTCAGCGTGTGGCCATAGCCGATCGTCCAGCGTCCATCGGGCAGCTGGGCGGACGTCTGACGGTAGCCTTCGAATCTCTTGATGAGATCGACGGCGGCGCGGGAGACCTGATGACGCGGTTTCATCGCCTAGTTTGACCCAAATTGAGACAGACGCGGGTGCGCTCGCCTGTCCCGGCGCAAGGTCCGCGCCAGTTCGGCCGGGTTCCTCAGTGCAAAAGCAGGGACGCGATCAACAATACCGCGAAGAACCCCGTGAAGTCCGTCAGGAAGGTGACGAAGATCGACGAGGACACGGCGGGGTCGCGCCCCATCTTCTCCAGCGCCAGCGGCATCAGGATGCCGCCGACGGCCGCGGTGAAGATGTTGGCCACCAGCGCCGCTCCGACGATGATCGCCAGCTTGTCGTGGTGATCCGCCGGACCGAAGAACAGATAGGTCGCCGTGCCCATGACCACAGCAAGACACAGGCCATTGACCAGGCCGACCAGCAGCTCGCGCAGGATGATCCGGCGGGCGTTGGCCGTGGTCAGCTCCTTGCTGGCGAGCGCCCGCACGGCGACGGCCAGGGTCTGAGTGCCGGCGTTGCCGCCCAGCGACGAGACGATCGGCATCAGGATGGCCAGCGCCACCAGCTGGGCGATCTCGGCCTGGAAGATGGCGACGCCACTGACCGCCAGGGTGGCGGTCGCCAGGTTCAGCATGAGCCACGGCAGGCGCGACTTGACGATCTCGACCACCGATGCGTCGCGACCGGCGTCGGACACACCGGCCAGGGCCAGGATGTCTTCCTGGGCCTCGTCACGAATGACCTCGACGATGTCGTCGACGGTGATCTGACCCACCAGACGCCCGCCTGGCTCGATGACCGGGGCGCTGATCAGGTGGTACTTGTCGAAGATGTAGGCGACTTCTTCCTGGTCCATGTCGACCGGAATTTCGGTGACCGCCTCCATCAGCTCGGTCAGCGGCGTCTCGCGCCGGCTGCGCAGCAGGATGCTGATCGGGATCGCGCCGACGGGCTTGTAGGTCGGATCGACCACATAGACGTCGAAGAACAGCTCCGGCAGCGTCTCGCCCGCCTCGCGCACGTGGTCGATCGTCTGGCCGACGGTCCAGAACTCGGGAGCCGCCAGGAACTCGCGCTGCATCAGGCGGCCGGCCGTCTCGTCCTCGTAGGACAGGGTCGTCTCGATCGCGGCGCGGTCGGTCTCGCCCATGGCGGCCAGCACCTGGAAGCGCTTGGTGTCGTCCAGGTCGTCGATAACGTCGGCGGCGTCGTCGGTGTCCAGCTCTTCCAGGGCGCGGGCCAGGGTCACGGACGGGGTGGCTTCCAGCACCTCCTCGCGGATGTTGTCCTCGAGCTCGGAGATGATCTCGCCCAGCGCCTCGGGATCGAGGAGCGGGATGATCTGCTCGCGATACTCGGCCGTCAGGAAGCCCATCAGGTCGGCGACGTCGGCCGGGTCCAAAGCGCCCACAAGCTCGCGCAAACGCTTGGCGTCGCCGCTGTCGGCGGCGTCGACCACCATCTCGACGTATTCGGGATTGAGGGCGTAGTCCTCGCCAAGCGCGAGGTCTTCCAGCTCCTCGGGAGTCTCTGATTTGGCCAGCGGGATGTCGTCCAGCACGTCGTCGGTCAGTTCGGCGGTGTCCCGGGTCATGGGGGCCTCCTGAGCTCTTAGAGCGCGTGGGTTCGTGCTGGTTGGTCCGATGAAGCGACCCTGAGGCGAAATCAGGGCCAGAAACGATTAGAGCGCCCCTTGCGAGTCGGAAACCGATTCCGCCGGAGCGCTCTATTCAGGTTCACCTGGTGCGGTCGAGAAGACTCGAACTTCCACGGGTTGCCCCACAGCGACCTCAACGCTGCGCGTCTACCAATTCCGCCACGACCGCTCGTGGTGAGGGGCGGCAGGTAGCAAACTGAATCGGCTTTGGGAAGTCGGAAGTTCGAGTATGGCGAACTTCTCCCCTGCGGCGAATTACGCCCCGCCCGCCATGTAGTCGTAGACGTCGGCCGCGCGGGTCACCTGGATGGCGATGCGGTCGTCGCTGATCTGGATTTCGCCGCGGGCGATCGGGTGGTTGTTGGCCAGGATCCAGACCTCGTCATTGGTCTTGGCGTCCAGCGGAATCACCGCGCCACGACCCATCCGCAACAATTGTTGCATGGGGAGGATCGATCGTCCCAGCAAGACGGAGATCTCGACATTGACGGCGTTGACCTGGGTCACGAAGTAAGGCCCCTGAACTGACACTGCGACCGACCGGGTCGCCGCGTCCAAGATTGCAAGATTAGGGCCGTATGCTTGCGCTCCCGTTAAACGCTGAAAACACTGGACTTCCGAGCATGAGGCGCGATGACGCGGCCCCCGTGGGGTGGGCGGTTTCGACCGACTACGTGGATTACCCGGCAGCGGTTGCCGCCATGGAGGCCCGCGCCGCCGCCATCGCCGACGGGACGGCGGGCGAGCTCGTCTGGCTGCTGGAGCACCCTCCCCTTTACACCGCCGGCGTGTCCGCCAAGGCCACCGACCTGCTGGCGCCGGACCGCTTTCCGGTGTTCGAGAGCGGGCGCGGCGGGCAGTTCACCTATCACGGCCCCGGCCAGCGCGTGGCCTATGTGATGCTGGACCTGACGAAGCGCGGCCGCGACGTGCGCGCCTTCGTCGCGGCGCTGGAGGCCTGGATCATCGACGCCCTGGCCGCCTTCAACATCACTGGGGAGCTGCGCGACGGCCGGGTCGGCGTCTGGGTCGAGCGCAAGGGCGCGGGCTGGAGCCGCGAGGACAAGATCGCCGCCATCGGCGTGAAACTGCGCCGCTGGGTCAGCTTCCACGGGATCAGCCTGAACGTGGAACCGGACCTGTCGCACTTCTCCGGCATCGTCCCCTGCGGCCAGACCGAGCACGGCGTCACCAGCTTGGTGGACCTGGGCCTGCCCGTCGCCATGGACGAGGCGGACGCGGCGCTAAGGGCGAGCTTTACGAGGGTGTTCGGGCCGGTCGAAGACGCCACGGCGCCGGTTTAAGTCCACCGCGGCCGGGGCTCGCTCCTGCTAGGCCACACGCACAGCGCAAGCCAGAACACGACCTGAATCCCGGGCACGAGCGACAGGCCCGCCAGCCAGCCCCCCTGCCCCAAGTCGTGGAGCCGTTTGGCGGATAGGGCCGCGAGCGCCCAGACCTGCGCAAGCCACAACCCAAGGGTCACAAGAGCAAAAGGCGCCCCGAAAGCTTGGCTGATCATGTCCAGCGCCTGGGCGGGATGATCGAGCAGCGCCCCAAGCCGGGCAAAGCTGTAGGTCGGGGCTCGAACCAGGAAAATGGCTATGAAACCGAGATTTCCGATCAGCCAAGTCGCCGCCGTATGGGTGACAAAGCTCTGACGCCCGATAGCGCCTCGGGGATTAAACCACTGCTGGATCAAGTCGCCCTCCTGCTCGCGTGTAGGCAAGAAGAACTAAACCCTAGATCGAAATCGTCTTCAAGGGATTGGGGCCGTAGCGGTTCGCGCCCTGCTCGCCCCCCATCACGCCCAGCTCGACCACCGCCCAGGCGATGACCAGGCAGAACATGAAGTCGAGAAAGTGCTCGGGCTGGGGCCAGACGGCGATGAAGGCCACCAGGATCAAGAGCGCCCACCAGCCCGACCGGCCGCGATCGTGCAGCCGCTTGGACAGCACGCAGGCGCCCGAGAACAGCAGGGCCGGATAGACGAGCCAGCCGGTCAGCCAGTGCAGAGTGTAGCCGGCGATGGCCTCATACAGCACCGCCACGCCCAGCAGGACGGCCGCCGCGACCAGGAACGGCGTGCGCGCCAGCCGGCCGTTCGACGACAGGAACAGCTCCGCCCACTCGCTACGTTCGCTCATCTAGGCTCGACTCCGACTCGGCGTTCGATCTCGCCGGCAATCTAAGCGCAGCTTCAGGCGAACTCCACCAGCACCTCGTCGGCGGCGACGGGATCGCCGCCCTTGGCGTTGACGGCTTTGACGACGCCGTCGCGCTCGGCGCGGATGA
>NZ_LSJA01000096.1 GCF_001556515.1 Caulobacter sp. CCH9-E1
GCGCTGACACCCCCACCCCCTGCCCCCTCCCCGCAAGGGGGAGGGGGACGTCGAATGAGCTTACGACGCCGCGAACTTCAGCAGCTTGATCGCGTCGAAGTTCTGCACGCCGCCGCCGACGCGCTTGGTGGTGTAGAAGAGGACGTGCGGCTTGGCCGAGTACGGGTCGCGCAGGACCCGCACGCCAGCGCGGTCGACGATCAGATAGCCCTTCTCGAAGTCGCCGAACGCCACGGCCAGGGCGTTGGCGGCCACGTCCGGCATGGCCTCGATCTCGGTGACCGGGAAGCCGAGCAGCGAGGCGGACTGCCCCGGCTGCAGGGCCGCGTTCCAGATGTAGTTGCCTTGGGCGTCCTTGAACTTGCGCACGGCGCTGACCGTGCGGCGGTTCATGACGAAGCGGCCGTTCTGGCGGTACTGGGCCTTGGTCGCGTAGATCAGGTCGATCAGCTTGTCGGTCGGGTTCGACGCCGTCCACCCGCCCGCGACACCGGTGGCCAGATAGCCGACCTGGCCCCAGGTGTAGGACGCGTCCGGCGCGGCGGTGTAGGCCAGCAGGCCCTTGGGCTTGTTGACCCCGTCGCCCGACACGAAGGCCGTGGTCTCCTGGGCGGCGAAGGCGTCCTGCACCTCCTCGGCCAGCCACTCGTCGATGCTGACATAGGCGTCGTCCAGCAGGGCCTGGGTCGCGGCCGGGCTGGCGTAGAGCTCGCCGGCCGGGAAGTCGATCACGTCCAGGGTCGGGGCCGTGGTCTCGGGCCGCGCGGCGGTCTCGGCCACCCAGGCGGCGGCGAGACCCGTGGGCGAGACCGGCTTGCGGAAGGTCCCCGCGCCGATGGTGCGGACCTGGCAGATCTCGCGCATCGGCGAGGTGGCGGCCAGGCGCCGCAGGATCAGCCGCTCCAGCTCCGGCGGGGCGACATAGCCGCCCGCCGTGGCCGTCCCTTCGGACAGGCCCTTGGCCTCCAGCAGCGCGGCGGGCGTCTCGCCGGTCTTCACATAGCGGTCGAAGGCGGCCTTGCGCTCGTCCACGCTGGCGACCGGCGCCTCGCCGCCCAGGGCGGGGCGACGCAGGTCAGCCATGATCCGGTCGAGGCGGTCTTGAGCCCGCGCCATGGCCTCGTCGATGCGGCCGACCTTCTCCTCCAGCAGGACGTCGGCCCGCTTGGTTTCGATGGCCGAAAGGCGCGCGTCGTTGGCGGCCTTGAAGCTCTCGAACGCGGTCAGGACATCAGCCAGCGCCGCGCGGGCCTCGGGCGAGGCCGCGTGTTTGGTTTCCTTCATGGGGTTCTCCGAAAGAGGTGACAGATGCTCCCCCGCGATGCGGGGGAGCTGTCGGCGAAGCCGACTGAGGGGGCTAACTGGACGATGCCGAGCTCGCCCCCTCCGGCCCTCTGGGCCACCTCCCCCGCGTCGCGGGGGAGGATCT
>NZ_LSJA01000097.1 GCF_001556515.1 Caulobacter sp. CCH9-E1
AAGAACTCCGGACGTCGTCCGGCGCTCCGCGTCCCTTTCCATCCCTTCAGCGGCCCGCCGCGTGAAGCGGCGGAATTGCGCCGACTTGAAACCGTGAATAGACCTTAAGCCGCCGTCTTCTTGCGCAGGCGCGCCAAGCGACGCAGGCGGCGCCAGAACCGCGTCTTTTCCGGCTCGGGATAGGGCTGCAGGTTGCGGAAGAACTCCTCGGCGCAGGATCGCCACGAGAACTTCTCGGCGAACTTGCGCACCACCGTCCGGTCGAGCTCCAGGCACGCCAGGCAGGCTTCCTTCAGGCCGTCGGTCTGGCCGGGGGCCAGGACGCCGGCGTTGGAGCCGGGGATGATGTCGACGGGGCCCGGGGCCGAGAACGCCGCCACCGGCACGCCGGCGGCCATGGCCTCCAGGATCACCAGGCCGAAGGTGTCGGTCAGGGAGGGGAAGCAGAAGACGTCGGCGCCGGCGAAATAGCGGGCCAGCTCCTCGCCGAACTTGGCGCCCAGGAACTTCACCTCGGGATATTTCTCGGCCAGCTCCTCGCGCTGCGGGCCGTCGCCGATGACGACCTTGGTGCCGGGCAGATCGAGGCTCGCGAACGCTTCGATGTTCTTCTCGACGGCCACGCGGCCGACATTGAGGAAGATCGGGCGGGCCAAGCCCTCGAAGATGTCCGGAGCGCCGGGCTGGCGCGGCTTGAAGATGTCGGTGTCGACGCCGCGCGACCAGGGCGACAGGTTGCGGAAACCGTGCTTGGCCAGCTCGTCGCGCATGGTCGGCGTCGCGACCATCAGGCGGCCCGACGGCTTATGGAACCAGCGCATGTAGGTGTAGCCGGCCGCCAGAGGCAGCGGCAGGCGGGCCGAGACATATTCCGGGAACTTGGTGTGGTAGCTGGTCGTGAACGGCAGCTTCCATTCCAGGCAGATCCGGCGGGCGGCCAGGCCGATCGGGCCTTCGGTGGCGATGTGGATCGCCTCGGGCTCGAACAGCTTGAAGCGCTCCTGCACCGGCTCGTAGGCGCCGATGGCCAGCTTGATTTCCGGATAGGTCGGCAGCGGGAAGGTCGGGAACTGGTCCGGGCTGACGACGTCGACGATGTGGCCCATGGCGCGCAGTTCGTCGACCACCCGGGTCAGGGTGCGAACCACGCCGTTGACTTGCGGTTCCCAGGCATCGGTAGCGAGCAGTATCCGCATCAGGCGACGGCGGGCTCCGGCAAGGCCTCTTCGGCCGGGGTCGGCAGCTTGCGGCTACGGTCGATCACCGACCAGGAGCGCAGCTTGGCCCATTCGAGAATCTCGAGGTGGCCGTCGGCGTGCTCGGCCACGGCCGTGCAGCTTTCGACCCAGTCGCCGTCATTGACATAGGCGACGCCGTCGATGTCCCGCATCTCGGCCTTGTGGATGTGACCACAGATCACGCCGTCCACCCCCCGACGTCGAGCTTCGTCGGCCACAGCGGCCTCGAAGTTCTCGATGAACTGCAAAGCGTTCTTCACCTTGACCTTCAGATAGGCCGAAAAACTCCAGTAGCCGAACCCCAGGCGGCGACGGGCGCGATTCACCAGGGTGTTCAGCATGAGGATGGTTCTATAGGACCAATCCCCGAGGAAGGCGAGCCACTTGGCGTGCTGGACGACGCCGTCGAACTCGTCGCCGTGGACGACCAGATAGCGTTTGCCGTCGGCCGCCTCGTGGATGATGTCGCGGGCCACCACGACGCCGCCGAAGTGGACGCCGCAGAACTCGCGGACGCGGTCGTCGTGGTTGCCGGGCACGTAGATGACCTCGGTGCCCTTGCGGGCCATGCGCAGAATCTTCTGGACCACGTCGTTGTGGGCCTGGGGCCAGAACCAGCCGCTGCGCAGCTTCCAGCCGTCGATGATGTCGCCCACGAGATAGAGCTTGTCGCACTCGATATGGCGGATGAAGTCCAGCAGCAGCTCGGCCTGGCACCCCCGCGTGCCCAGGTGCAGGTCGCTGATGAAGACGGAACGATAGCGGCGGACGGCGACGTCGGCGCTCATGGTCGTACCCCCGTTCGGCGCCGCAAGATCGCTCCGTCCCCGGATCGGCGCGACGGCGGCCAACGGCAGGCGATTAAGCTGATTGCATGTCGCTTTGATGAAGCGCGGAGGCCTGCGGGACCAATCCGACCGCCCCGGGTTACGCAGGGTCAGCCCGCCGATTGA
Source organism: Caulobacter sp. CCH9-E1 (assembly GCF_001556515.1). Classification (GTDB taxonomy): domain Bacteria; phylum Pseudomonadota; class Alphaproteobacteria; order Caulobacterales; family Caulobacteraceae; genus Caulobacter. The sequence continues at coordinate 2,192 of NZ_LSJA01000097.1, forward strand.
CCAGTTTCGGCGCATTTGTCAAAAATCTGGGCGCTCAGGCCAGGCCTTTGCGGGCATGGGCTTGTCCAGCCTGTTGCGGCGCAGCATCGCCCGCACTAGATCACGCCGATGGACGCCGCCCGCCTCGCCAAGGATACCCCCAAGTCCCAGAAGACCCGCGCGCGGATTCTGGACTGCGCGATGCACCTGTTCGCCGAGATCGGCTACCACGCGGCCACCAATCCGGCGATCGCCGACGCCGCGGGCCTGACGCGTGGGGCGATGCTGTACCATTTCCCGACCCGCGAGGCCCTGGTCGAGGCCGCCGTCGCCCATATCCAGGCCGAGCGCTCGACCCTGTTCCGCGCCGCCGCCGACAGCCTGCCGCCGGGCGCGGACGTCACCGAGCACGCGATCGACAGCTATTGGGACCTGCTGCACAGCGTTCCGTTCCAGGCCTTCGCCGAGCTTGAGGCCGCCGGTCGCACCGACCCGGCCATCCAGGCGCTGCTGGCGCCCGCCCAGGCCGAGTTCGACCGGGCCCAGGCCGGCGATCACTTCCTGAAGATCCTGCACGCCGGCGCCGGTCCGCGCTTCCAGGCCAGCCGCGACCTCGCCCGCTTCATGCTGGAAGGCCTGGCGCGCACGACACTGACCTACGACAAGGACGGCCGTAAGGACCGCCTGTTGGCCGTGATCAAGCGGGCCACGCACATGCTGAACCGCAAGGGCGACATCCAGGACCTCTGGCCCGAATAGCACTCACGGGAGCCAAAGCGCGCGCCGCGGGTTGCGAGGGTCAGGAGGAACTTGATGACCGACGCCGAACCGACACCGCCTCATCCCGACGATCCCGTTCCCCGGCCAGCCGGCCAGGAAGCGCCGCCGCCGCCCGAGCTGGATCCCAACCGCAAGACGGACGCCACCAGCGATCCGACCGCCAGCGATCCCGGCAACGGCGCGGACTAGGCTGCGAGAGCCTTCGGCAGCACGCCGGCGAAATAGTCGAGCTCGGCCGGGCTGGCCGTGCCGACGCGGATCCAGGTCGGGTGGCGCGGGCTGTCGAACACCCGCACCTCGACGCCCAGCGAGGCCAGCGTCTTCTGGAACGCCAGGTTCGGCTTGCCGCAGTCGACGAAGACATAGGTGCCGTAGGACGGCAGATACCTCAGGCCGTTGGCGTCGCAGATCGCGTAGATCTTCTCGCGGCAGCCTTCGAGGTAAGTCTTCGCGCCGGCGAGATAGGCCGGATCGCCATAGCAGGCGGCGGCCGCCGCGAGACCCAGGCGGCCCTTGTGCGTCGGGATCAGGCTCTTCAGCGCCCGGACGCGATCAGCCCGCGCGGCGACGAAGCCGACCCGCAGGCCGGCCATGCCGTAGACCTTCGAGAAGGTGCGGGCGACGATCACGTCATGGCCCGCGCGGACCAGATCCATCATCGAGTTGCGGACGGGGTCGGGGCTGATCTCGATATAGGCCTCGTCGACGAGCACGGGGCAGGTCTTGGAAACCTCGACGCAGAACGCGCGCAGAGCTTCGGCGTCCAGCAGCAGACCAGTCGGATTGTTCGGATTGCAGACATAGACGCAACCGGCGTTCACCGCCTTGGCCCGCTCGGCGAGCGCTTGCAGGTCGATCTGCTGGTCGGCGGCCAGCGGCATCCAGTCCAGGCTCGCCCCCTGGCGCTGCGCGTAGAGCAGGGGCGTGGCGTAGCTGGGTTGCGGCGAGACAACCGGACCGGCCTTCGAGAACGCCGTCGACAGCAGCGACAGCGCCTCCAGCGAGCCGTTGCAGAGACCGACCTGCTCGGGCTGGAGGCCGTCGTGCTCGGCGATCAGCTTGACCAGGGGCGGCTCAAGCTCCCAGCCGTAATAGGGCGCTTCGGCCAGCGCTTTCGCGGCGGCCTTGCGGGCGGCGGGCGAGGGGCCGAACGGGTTCTCGGTGACGCCGAGATGCGCCTTGATCGCCGGCGGCGCGGTCGGGTCCACCGAGCTCTCGGCGGCTAGCGCCAAGCTAGGCGCCAGGGCCGCCCCGCCGATCAGAAGTCCGCGCCGGGTCGCGTCCATGAGCCGTCTCCATCCAAGGTCGCGTCTAGTAGAACCCGGTCGATGACAGGCTCAAGACAAGCTTCAGATCGGCGCGACGGGGAGGGCGGTGGTGAACTTGATCTGCTCCATCGCGAAGCTGGACGACACGTCGCTGAGCGGCGCGGTGGCGATCAGGCGCTTGTAGAAGCGGTCATAGGCGGCGATGTCCTTGACCACGACCTTCAGCAGGTAGTCGACCTCGCCGCTCATCCGGTAGAACTCGATCACCTCGGGCAGGGCCTTCGCCCCTTCCGCGAACAGCTTCAGCCACTCCTCGTCGTGGCGACCGGTCTTCACGGCCACGAAGACGGTCAGCGGCAGGTCCAGGGCCTCGCGGTCCAGCAGGGCGACGCGCGCCATGATCACGCCGGCGTCCTGCAGGCGCTTGATCCGCTTCCAGCACGGCGTCTGAGTGAGGCCGACCCGTTCGGCGAGATCGGCGATCGGAACCGTGGCGTCCTCTTGCAGGATCGCCAACAGCCGCCGATCGATATGATCGAGATCAATCATCTCCGCATTCCGCGTTGATCGAGAATGGAATTCTCTCTACGCTCCGTTTGGCGCGTAATCCAGTAATGCCTTTCCCCGAATCCTCGCCATCCTGGAGAGCCTCTGTAGTCGCGAGGTCTCGATGCTGGCGTCCTTTACCCGTCACCCCCGTTCGGTCGGCGAAACCTATGGTCAGCACATGGGCATGGCGTGGGGCTTCGGTTTCACCCTGATCGGCGCGGGTCTCGCCTGCCTCGTCCACGGTCTTCTGCCGTTCGCCTTCGAGCGGACGGGCAGCCGCACGGTGCGTCAGCTGAACGAGCGCCTTTCCAGCCGTTGCGCCCGCGCCGACGCCCATTTCGCCGCCGCGCCGATCACGGGCGAGACCGTCCGCGGATGACGACCTCCGCCCTGCGTCTCAGCGCCGGCAAGCTGGCGCCGGGGCTGGCCGCCGGTGTGGGTCTCGCCATTCTCGCCAAGCTGCTCTCCCAGTCCCTGCACGCCCCCGCGCCGCTGATCGCGGTGGTTCTGGGCATGATGCTGGGCGCCCTGGGTCTGCAAGCTCAGCTCGGCGCTGGTCTCGACATCTTCGCCAAGCCAGGCCTGCGCCTGGGCGTCGCCATGATGGGCGCGCAGATCAGCTGGGCCGAGTTCGCCGCCCTGGGCGGTCCCGCCATCCTGGCCAGCGGCGTCGTGGTGCTGGGCGGTCTCGCCATCGGCGCGGCGGCGGGCCTGGCGCTGGGCCTGCCCTTCGCCGAAGCCCTGATCGCGGCGGCCGCCTGCTCGATCTGCGGCGCCTCCGCCGCCCTGGCCGCTTCCCAGGCCGCGCCGGCCAGTCCGGCCAACCAGCGCACGACCGCCCTCGTCATCGTCGGCGTGAACCTGCTCTCCACGGTCGCCATGCTGGCCTATCCGCCCCTGGCCCACGCCCTGGGCCTGACCGCGCACCAGGCCGGCGTCTTCTTCGGCCTCTCCATCCACGACGTCGCCCAGGTGGCCGGCGCCGGAGCGTCGGTCTCGCCCGAGACCGCCAGCACGGCGGCCCTGGCCAAATTGGCGCGGATCGTCTGGCTGGGACCGGCGGTGGTGCTGATCGGCCTGGCCTTGACCCGCAGCCCCGAAGGCGGCCGCGTTTCGGGCCTGCAAGCGCCGCCGGCCTTCGTGATCGGTTTCGCGGCCCTGGCGGCCGCGCGCGGCCTGAACCTGATCCCGCCCGCCCTGGTCTCGACCTTGGCGGTCTGCTCCAGCTTCCTGTTGCTGGCCGGGGTTGGAGCGATTTCGGCCAAGCTCGGCCCCAAGGCCTTGCTGCAGGTCAAGCCGCGCCTGGCGGTGATGCTGGGAACGGTCACAGTGGCGGTCGCGGTCCTGGCCTACACGCTGACGAGAATATTCTTCTAAAGATCAAGGCTTGGCGGAGCACGAAACCGACTCCATGGTCGCGTCCATGAGTCGGAGGAACCCCAAGTGAGCTTCTGGACGCGCCGAAAGGCCATCGACACCATCACCGCGGGACACGCGGACAGTCATCAGCTGAAGAAGACCCTGAGCTGGCCTCACCTGGTGGCCCTGGGCGTCGGCGCCATCGTCGGCACCGGCATCTACACCCTGACCGGCGTCGGGGCGGGCCTGGCCGGACCGGGCGTGATCCTATCCTTCCTGATCGCCGGGGCGGTCTGCGCGTGCGCGGCGCTGTGCTACGCCGAGTTGTCGACCCTGATGCCGGCGGCGGGCAGCGCCTACACCTACAGCTACGCGGCCATGGGCGAACCGGTGGCCTGGTTCGTCGGCTGGAGCCTGATCCTGGAATACACCCTGGTTTGCGCGGCCGTCGCCGTCGGCTGGTCGGCCCATGCGACCGGCCTGTTCCACGCCGCTGGCTTCCCGGACTACCTGTTGGCCGGCCCGCATGTGGAGCTGGCTGGCGGTCGCCACGGCGTGGTCAACCTGCCGGCCGTGATCATCTCCATGGCGGTGGCGGGTCTGCTGGCCCTCGGGACTCGCGAGAGCGCCACGGTGAACATGGTCCTGGTGTTCGTGAAGATCATCGCCCTGGTGATCTTCGTGGCCCTGTGCCTGCCGGCCTTCGACGCCAGCCACTTCACGCCGTTCATGCCCAACGGTTTTTCGGCGCACTTGCCGCCCGGCGCCGCGCCCGACGCCGCGAAGATCGGGGTCATGGCCGCGGCCAGCCTGATCTTCTTCGCCTTCTACGGCTTCGACGCTGTGTCGACCGCCGCCGAGGAGACCAAGAACCCCAAGCGCGACCTGACCATCGGCATCGTCGGCTCGATGGCCGCCTGCACGGCGATCTACATGATCGTCGCCGCCGCCGCGATCGGGGCCTCGCGCGCCGAGGTGTTCTCCAAGAGCGAGGCGCCGCTGGTCTTCATCCTGGAGAGCCTGAGCTATCCCAAGGTCGCCCAGCTGGTCGCCCTGGCGGCGGTGATCGCCCTGCCGACCGTGATCCTGGCCTTCATGTACGGCCAGAGCCGGATCTTCTTCGTGATGGCGCGTGACGGCCTGCTGCCGCGCGCCCTGTCGCGGGTGAACGCCAAGACTGGCACCCCCGTGCTGATGACGCTGCTGACCGGCGCCTTGTCGGCCGTGCTGTCGGGTCTGCTTTCGCTGAAGGACATCGCCGAGCTGGCCAACGCCGGCACGCTGTGGGCGTTCATCGCCGTCGGCGCCTCGGTGATCCTGCTGCGCCTGCGCGAGCCTGCTCGTCCGCGCGTCTTCTCGACGCCGATCTGGCAAGTCGTGGCGCCGGCCGGGATCCTGGGCTGTCTCTATCTCTTCATCAGCCTGCCGGTGAAGACCCAGGTCTACTTCCTGTACGCCCATCTGATCGGCGCGGCGATCTATCTGGCCTATGGCGTGCGCAAGAGCGTCCTGGCCCAGCAAGAGAAGGCCGCAGGGTAAGGCTTCCATTCTCGGGGGCCATCGCTACAGTCTCGGTAAAAACAAGTGTTTGACACCTCCCTTCGCGACCAGCGAGGGGCCGGACAACGGGAGAACGCGCATGGCCCTCGACCTGGAGACCCGCGAGCAGCTGATCGATACAGTCGCCCGCTTCGTCGCCGAACGTCTGCGGCCCATCGAGGCCAAGGTCGCCGAGGACGACGCTGTTCCCGCCGATGTCGTCGAGGAGATGAAGGCCCTGGGCCTCTTTGGCCTCTCCATCCCCGAGGAATATGGCGGCCTGGGCCTGGGCATGGAGGACGAGACGCTGGTGGCCATCGAGCTGGGCCGCGCCTCTCCGGCCTTCCGCTCGGTGTTCGGCACCAATGTCGGCATCGGCAGCCAGGGCTTGGTCATGTTCGGCGACGACGCCCAGAAGGCCAAGTGGCTGCCGGGGATCGCGTCCGGTGAGGTTGTCACGTCCTTCGCCCTGACCGAGCCCGAGGCCGGCTCCGACAGTGGCGCGGTCCAGACCCGCGCCACGCTGGACGGCGACGCCTATGTCCTGAACGGGGCCAAGCGCTACATCACCAACGCCGGCAAGGCCTCGCTGTTTACGGTGATGGCCCGGACCAATCCCGACGTGAAGGGCGGCGGCGTGTCGGCCTTCCTGGCGCCGCGCGACCTGCCGGGTCTGTCGGTCTCCAAGCCCGAGAAGAAGATGGGCCAGCAGGGCGCCCATATCCACGATGTCACCTTCGACAACGTGCGGGTGCCGGTCGAGAACCGCCTCGGCGCCGAGGGCGAGGGATTCAAGGTCGCCATGCAGGTATTGGACCGCGGCCGCCTGCACATCGCCGCCGTCTGCGTGGGCGTGGCCGAGCGCCTGATCGCCGACTGCGTGGCCTACGCCTTGGAACGCAAGCAGTTTGGCCAGCCGATCGCCAACTTCCAGCTGATCCAGGCGATGATCGCCGACAGCAAGACCGAGGCGCTGGCGGCGCGCGCCCTGGTGCTGGAGACCGCCCGCAAGCGCGACGCCGGCGTCGGGGTGACGCTGGAGGCGGCGGCCAGCAAGCTGTTCGCTTCGGAGATGGTCGGCAGGGTCGCCGACCGCGCGGTGCAGATCTTCGGCGGCGCCGGCTATGTCGCCGACTATGGAATCGAGCGTCTCTATCGCGACGTCCGGATCTTCCGGATCTACGAGGGCACCACCCAGATCCAGCAGTTGGTGATCGCGCGCGAGACTCTAAAACGCGGCGGATAAGCTCAATGTGGATGTGGTGGTTTGTCGCATCTGTAGTTCAGAGAAATGGGTGCGTCGAGGAGTCGCGCATCATTTGATATCTAAGAAAAAGTTCGATTAGTCGATGTCATTGGCCTAGAGGGGGATATCTAAGGTTGATTCAAATCAGCAATGGGTTGGCGGAAGGCGCGACATGTGGTCGCGCTGAGACAAGAACCATTTAAGTCTGCATTAATGATACGACGCCAGCTTTTCCCGCTCACACCTAGGGGAGCGGCGATGAGCCACGACTACGCGATCAACGAGCGAGTGGCGTTCATGGGGATCGATGACAAGGCCCGCGCGGCCTTGCGGGATCTTCGACCTGTCGTCGGCAAGGCGATCGGACCGGCCCTTGACAGCTTCTACGCCAAGGTGGCGGCTACGCCCGAGACGCGGAAGTTCTTCAAGGACGACAAGCACATGGCGGCCGCTAGCGGACGCCAGCAGGCGCATTGGGACGGCATCGTCCAGGCCAAGTTCAGCGAGGACTATGTCCGCGCCGTCCGCACGATCGGTGAAACCCACGCCCGCATCGGCCTCGAGCCGCGCTGGTACATTGGCGGCTACGCGGTGGTCAGCGATCACCTGATCCGCTCGGTCCTTGAGTCGGTCTGGCCCAAGGGCATTATGAGCAAGGGCGGCTTGGCCCAGGCCGGCGAGGCGCTCAGCGCGCTGATGAAGGCGATCCTGCTGGACATGGATTTCGCGATCTCGATCTATCTCGAGACGATCGACAATGAACGTCAACGGCTGGAGGCCGAGCAGCGCGAGGCGCAAGCCTGCCAATTGCAGATGGTCCAAGCGTTGGGCGAGGCCCTCGACCGCCTGGCCCAGGGCGATCTGCAATCTCGCCTCGACATCGACGTAAATCCGGATTTCCAGAAGCTCAAGGACGACTTCAATAACGCCGTCGCCCTGCTGGACCAGGCCATGGGCGGGGTCAGCGCCGCGACGGACGGCATTCGCTCAGGCACCGACGAGATCAGCATCGCCGCCGACGATCTGGCGCGCCGCACCGAGCAGCAGGCCGCCAGCCTGGAAGAGACCGCCGCAGCGCTGGACGAGATCACCCAGACCGTTAGCCGGGCCGCAGACGGCGCCAAGCAGGCCCAGGACGTGGTCGCCGGCGCCAAGTCCGAGGCCGAAAGGTCGGGGATCGTGGTCGATCAGGCCGTCGCGGCCATGGGCGAGATCGAGACCAGCTCGCGCGAGATCGGCAATATCATCGGGGTGATCGACGAGATCGCCTTCCAGACCAACCTGCTGGCCCTGAACGCCGGCGTC
>NZ_LSJA01000098.1 GCF_001556515.1 Caulobacter sp. CCH9-E1
CCGCCGACCTGTGGGTTATGAATCCACCGCTCTAACCATCTGAGCTACCCAGCCAGACCAGGAGGCGCGGCTTATAGGCGACAACCGCGCGGGATTTCAAGCCCGCCTAGCGCGAAGCGCTAATCCGCCACGATCGCCGCCGCCGTCGCGCCCAGCGCCTTCACCGCATCGCTCGGCGCGAGCTTCACCTGCAAGCCCCGCTGGCCGCCATTGATGAAGACATAGGGCTCGGCGAGGGCGGCTTGCTCCATCACCGTCGGCAGACGCTTCTTCTGGCCGAAGGGGCTGACGCCGCCGACCTTGTAGCCGGTGATCCGCTCGGCGTCGGGCACGGGCGCCATGGCCGCCGACTTGCCCCTCAGCGCCGCGGCCAGCTTCTTCATGCTGACCTCCTTGTCCGAGGGCAGGATGGCGCAGGCCGGCTTGCCGTCCAGCATGACGACTAACGTCTTGAGCACCCGGCGCGGGTTCTCGCCCAGGGCTTCGGCGGCCTGCAGGCCGACTCGCTCCGATCCAGGATCGTAGTCGTACGTATGAAGGTCGAACGCGACGCCGGCCTTGGTCAGTGCGATCGTGGCGGGGGTGCTCTTGGACATGATCCCGGTCATACCCAAGTGCTTCCGACGGTGGAATACGGAACGGTGATGACGGCTTTCGATCGACGAACCTTGCTGCGCGGCGCCCTTGGCCTGGGCGCCTTGGGACTGCTTCCGGCCTGGGCGCGGGCCGCCGAGGGCGCGCGATCGCCGGCGGCGCTGAGCGGCGAGGACATCAAGCTGACCATCGGTCACGCCATGCCGCGCATCGACGGACGGGCGGGCCACGGCGTGGCGATCAACGGCACGATCCCGGGACCGCTGATCCGCCTGAAAGAAGGCCAGAACGTTCGGATCGCCGTGACCAACGCGCTCGACGAGGACACCTCGATCCATTGGCACGGCCTGCTCGTTCCATTCCAGATGGACGGCGTGCCGGGCGTCAGCTTCCCGGGGATCAAGCCCGGCGAGACCTTCACCTACGACTTTCCGGTCCGGCAGTCGGGCACCTACTGGTGGCACAGCCATTCGGGTCTTCAGGAGCAGGTCGGCCACTACGCGCCGATGATCATCGACCCGGCCGGCGAGGATCCGATCGCCTATGACCGCGAGCACGTCGTGGTGCTGTCGGATTGGAGTTTCCTGCATCCGCACGAGCTGTTCCGGAAGCTGAAGGCCCAGGCGGGGTACTTCAACCGTCAGAAGCAGACCGTGGCCGGCCTGCTGCGCGGCGAGGACCAATCGCTGAGGGATCGGGTCGAGTGGTCCAAGATGCGGATGGACCCGACCGACGTGCTGGACGTCACCGGCTCGGCCTACACCTACCTCGTCAACGGTCACGGTCCGGGCGACAACTGGACGGGCCTGTTCTCGCCGGGCGAGCGGGTGCGGCTGCGGATCATCAACGCCGCCGCCATGACCACCTTCAACGTCCGGATCCCAGGGCTGGCCCTGGAGGTCGTGGCCGTCGACGGTCAGCCGGTGGTCCCAGTCCGCGTCGACGAATTCCAGACCGCGCCGGCCGAGACCTATGACGTCATCGTCCGGCCCGCCGAGGACAAGGCCTTCACCCTGGTCGCCGAGGCCTCGGACCGCTCGGGAATGGGCCGCGCCACCCTGGCGCCGCGCCTGGGCATGACCGCCCCCGTCCCGCCGCTGCGCAAGCGGCCGCTGGCGACCATGAAGGACATGGGCATGGGCGCCATGGCCCACGGCATGGACATGCCCGGCATGGACATGTCGATGCGGTCCCAGAGCAACGCCCCAAGCGTGCCGCTGACGCCCGGCGTCCAGAGCATCTCGCCGATGCCGATGGACCGCATGGCCGAGCCGCCCCAGGGGCTGGAGGACGTCGGCCACAAGGTCCTGACCTATGCCGACCTCGCCAATCTCCATGAGCCGGCCGACAAGCGCCCGCCGGGACGCACGATCGAGATCCACCTGACCGGCAACATGGAGCGCTTCATGTGGGCGTTCGACGGCCAGCCCTACGGGCCTGGCCGCAAGCCCTACGCCTTCGCGCGCGGCGAGCGGGTGCGGGTGGTGCTGGTCAACGACACCATGATGTCCCACCCGATCCACCTGCACGGCCACTTCTTCGAGCTGGTCAATGGTCAGGCGCGGCAGCCGCTGAAGCACACGGTCAATGTCGCGCCGGGGAGCAAGGCCGCCTTCGACCTGACCGCCGACGAGCCGGGCGACTGGGCTTTCCACTGCCACATGCTGCTGCACATGCACGCGGGGATGTTCGCGGTGGTCACCGTGCGCCCGATGGACGGGGAGGCGGCGTGATGCTGGTCGATCTGCCCCCCGCCGCTCAGCACGAGCACCACCAGGCCGCGCCGGCCGCCGATCCTCACGCGGGACATCAAATGCCGGCGCCGGCCGACCCGCACGCCGGCCACCACATGCCCGCGCCGGCCGCTCCGGCGGCGGAGGCCAAGCCTCCGCCCATCCCGACCGATCACGCCGCCGAACGGTTCTACAGCCCGGCGGTGATGGCCGCCGCGCGCGCCCAGCTGGCCAAGGAGCACGGCGGCGGGACCGCCTGGACCGTCCGCGCCGACGTGCTGGAGCATCGCGCCATGAAGGGCGCCGACGGCCAGGCCTTCGAGGGCGAGGCCTGGTGGGGCGGCGACGCCTCGCGCTGGGTCGTGAAAGCGCGCGGCGAGCGCAAGGCCGGCGAAGGCTGGGAGCGCGGCGAGGCCGAGGCGCTGAAGGCCTGGCCGGTTGGCCCCTATTTCGACCTGCAGGCCGGCGTCCGCTATGACTTGGCGCCGAAGGGACGAGCGTATGCGACGCTCGGCTTCGAGGGGCTGGCGCCGTATTGGTTCGAGGTTCAGGGCGCGGTCTATCTGTCGGACCAAGGCGACGTGTCGGCCCGGGCCGAGGCCTCCTACGACCTGCGCCTGACCCAGAAGCTGATCCTGCAGCCGAGGCTGGAGGGCGATCTCGCCGAGGCCGGCGCCGCGCGGCTCGAGGGCGGCCTGCGTCTGCGCTACGAGATCACGCGGGAGTTCGCGCCCTATGTTGGCGTCGTGCGCGAGCGGGTCTTCGGGCCGGCCGTCATGGCGGGCGAGCGCGCCGGGAGCACGGCGGTGGTGATCGGCGTCAGAGCCTGGCGCTGACGCGCTCGCGACGCTCTATCGTCATGGATGGCTTGCCGCGCGCGGAAGCCTGGCCCAACATCCGTTTGACCGGACGCAGAGCCGGCGTACGAGGGAGCCAGGACGGATGTCGGACGCGATCGACTTCGAGCGGATGCGGACCTTGGGCGACGTCGCCCGCTATCACGCCGAGGCGCGGCCCGACGCCGTCGCCTTCAGCTTCGAGGGGCGCGACACCACCTTCGCCGACTTCGACCGGCACACGAACCAGGTCGCCCATGCCCTGATCGCGGCGGGCCTCGAGACCGGCGACCGCGTCGCCTATGTCGGCAAGAACAGCGACTGGTACTTCGAGCTGCTGATCGGGGCCGCCAAGGCCGGGGTGGTCACCACGCCGATCGGCTGGCGCCTGGCCGCGCCCGAGATCGCCTACATCGTCGCCGACAGCGACGCCAAGCTGGTCTTCGTCGGTCCCGAATTGATCGGCCACGTCGAGGAGGTCGCCGCCGAGCTGACCCATCGCCCGGTCGTGATCGCCATGGAGCCGGAGGGCGCGGGCGAGAACCAGACCTTCGAGGCCTGGCGCGACGCCCAGCCTGACACCGATCCGCACAAGCCCATCGCCACGTCCGACATCGCCATCCAGCTTTACACCTCGGGCACGACCGGCCGGCCGAAGGGCGCGATGCTGACCCACGACAACCTGCTGGCCATGCGGCGCGAGCCGGCGGCGACGCAGTTGCCGTGGAACCGCTGGGGACCACAGGACGTCAGTCTGGTGGCCATGCCCGTGGCCCACATCGGCGGCACCGGCTGGGGGCTCGTCGGCCTGCTGAACGGCGCCAAGGGCGTGGTGGCGCGCGAGTTCGATCCGACCAAGGTGCTGGACTATATCGAGAAGGACCGCGTCTCGAAGATGTTCATGGTGCCGGCGGCGCTGCAGATCGTGGTGCGGCTGCCCAGAGCCCGCGAGGTCGACTATTCGCGCCTGTCCCACATCCTCTACGGCGCCGCGCCGATCCCGCTGGACCTGCTGCGCGAGTGCATGGAGGTGTTCGGCTGCGGCTTTGTCCAGCAGTACGGCATGACCGAGACAACCGGCACGGTGGTCTACCTGCCGCCCGAGGACCACGATCCGGCCGGCGCCAAGCGCATGCGCGCGGCGGGCCTGCCGATGCCGGGCGTCGAGCTGAAGGTCGTCGACGAGGCGGGGAACAGCCTGCCGCCGAACACCGTGGGCGAGGTGGCGATCCGGTCGCGCTCGACCATGGCCGGCTACTGGAAGCTGGACGAGGCCACGGCCAAGACGATCGACGCCGACGGCTGGCTGCGCACCGGCGACGCCGGCTACCTGGACGAGGACGGCTATCTCTTCATCCACGACCGGGTGAAGGACATGATCATCTCGGGCGGCGAGAACATCTATCCCGCCGAGGTCGAGAGCGCCGTCTACGGCCATCCGCACGTGGCCGAGGTGGCGGTGATCGGCGTGCCCGACGAGAAGTGGGGCGAGGCCGTCAAGGCGGTGGTCGCGCCCAAGCCCGGCGTCACGCCCGACCCCGCCGACATCATCGCCTTCGCCCGCTCGCGCATCGCCCACTTCAAGGCGCCCAAGAGCGTGGACTTCGTGGTGGCGCTGCCCCGGAACGCTTCCGGCAAGATCCTGCGGCGAGAGCTGCGGGCGCCGTATTGGGAAGGGCGCGAGCGGCAGGTGAACTAGGCGGGGTAGATCCTCCCCCGCGATGCGGGGGAGGTGGCCCAGAGGGCCGGAGGGGGCCATCTCGGCCGACCTCCAGCTCGCCCCCTCCGTCGCTCCGCGACACCTCCCCCGCATCGCGGGGGAGGAACTAGAAAGCCCGAAGCCGCTCCAGCGCGCCCTGCAGGATCCAGCCGGCCGCCATCTTGTCCACGACCTCGGCCCGTCTCTTCCGGTTCACGTCATGCTCCTCGATCAGCACCCGCGTCACCGCCGCCGTCGACAGGCGCTCGTCCCAGAAGGTGATCGGCAGGTCGGGCTTCAGGCGCAGCAGGTTGCGGCCGAGCGCCCGGTTGCTCTGGCAGCGCACGCCCTCTGTCCCGTCCATGTTCATCGGCAGGCCGATGACGATCCCGACCGCGCCGCGGCTGTCCATAAGCTTGAACAGGGCCTCGGCGTCCTTGCTGAACTTGGTCTTTTCGATCAGGGCCAGGGGGCTGGCGACGGTGCGGGTGACGTCCGAGACGGCCACGCCGATGGTCTTCTCGCCGGGGTCCAGGCCCACCACGGGCGCATACTGGGGCAGGGCGGCGGCGAAGTCTTCGATGTCGAGAACGGGCATGGCTCTCTTTATCAGCAGCCGCGCCGCTTGAAACCTTGTCTCCAGCCTAGTAACCGACGCGTTCGAATTTCAGGAGATCCCCATGGCCATTGACGCCGCCACGGTGCGGAAGGTCGCCCGGCTCGCCCGCATCGCCGAACCCGAAGAGCGCATCGAGGCCTTGGCTCAAGAGCTCAACGGCATCATGACCTGGATCGAGCAGCTGGCCGAGGTCGACACCGACGGTTGCGAGCCTCTGACCAGCGTTGTGGCCGCCGGCCTGCCGATGCGCGAGGATGTCGTGACCATGGGCGGCGATCCGGCCAAGGTGACCGCCAACGCGCCGAAGTCGGTGAACAACTTCTTCGTCGTGCCGAAGGTGGTCGAATAATGAGCGCGCTGACGAACCTGACCCTGAAGGCCGCCGTCGATGGCCTGGCCAAGGGCGAATTCACCTCGGTCGAGCTGACCAAGGCGCACATTGACGCGATCGAAGCCGCGCGCGGCCTGAACGCCTACATCCTGGAGACGCCGGAAAAGGCCCTGGACATGGCCGCCCAGTCCGACGCTCGCCGGGCGCAAGGCCAAGCCGGTCCGCTGGAAGGGGCGCCGTTGGGCGTGAAGGATCTCTTCTGCACCGAGGGCGTGCGCACCACGGCCTGCTCGAAGATCCTTGAGAACTTCGTGCCGACCTACGAGTCGACCGTGACCAGCCAGCTGTGGCGCGACGGCGCGGTCATGCTGGGCAAGCTGAACCTCGACCAGTTCGCCATGGGCTCGTCGAACGAGACCTCCTACTTCGGCCCGGTCACCAATCCCTGGCGGGCGAAGGGCTCGACCAAGGCCCTGACGCCGGGCGGCTCGTCCGGCGGTTCGGCCGCGGCCGTCGCGGCGGACCTGTGCCTGGGCGCCACGGCCACCGACACCGGCGGCTCGATCCGCCAGCCGGCCGCCTTCACCGGCACCGTCGGCATCAAGCCGACCTACGGCCGCTGCTCGCGCTGGGGCGTCGTCGCCTTCGCCAGCTCGCTGGACCAGGCCGGCCCGATCGCCAAGACGGTCGAGGACGCGGCCCTGCTGCTGACTTCGATGTCGGGCCACGACCCCAAGGACTCGACCAGCCTCGACGTGCCCGTGCCGGACTTCACCCAGTTCGTGGGCAAGTCGGTGAAGGGCCTGAAGATCGGCATTCCGAAGGAATACCGCGTCGACAACATGCCGGCCGAGATCGAGAAGCTCTGGCAGGACGGCATCGCCTGGCTGAAGGAGGCCGGCTGCGAGATCGTCGACATCAGCCTGCCCCACACCAAGTACGCCCTGCCGGCCTACTACATCGTGGCCCCGGCCGAGGCGTCCTCGAACCTCGCTCGCTATGACGGCATGCGCTACGGCCTGCGGGAAGAGGGCGCGACCCTGACCGAGATCTACGAGAACACCCGGGCCGCGGGCTTCGGCGACGAGGTCAAGCGCCGCATTCTGATCGGCACCTATGTGCTCTCGCACGGCTATTACGACGCCTACTACCTGAAGGCCCTGAAGGTGCGTCGTCGCATCGCCGAGGACTTCGACAACGCCTGGACGAAGTGCGACGCGATCCTCACCCCGACCGCGCCTTCGGCGGCGTTCGGCCTGGGCGAGAACAGCAACGATCCAATCGCCATGTACCTGAACGACGTCTTCACGGTGACGACGAACCTGGCGGGTCTGCCGGGCCTCAGTCTGCCGGCCGGTCTCGACTCCAACGGCCTGCCGCTAGGCCTGCAGATCATCGGCAAGCCTCTGGACGAGGCGACGGTGTTCTCGGTCGCCGGGGCGGTCGAGAAGGCCGCTAACTTTTCGGCGAAAGCCGAAAAGTGGTGGTGATCTGAAAAGGGCGGCTCCGATGGAGCCGCCCTTCTTCGTTCCGGGGTGTGGGACCCGACTTACATCGGGTTGCTCGGCTCGGTCGCCGGCGCCGCCTGCGGAGCGGCCGGCGTCGGAACCACCAGCGGGGCCGGTTCAGCGATCGCCGGGGCCGGCGCGGCGCTGACGGTGGGCGGCGCGGCCGGGACGGTGGCGCTGACGTTGCTCGAGGCGCTCGAAGCGTCAGGCGCGGCGGTCTCGACCGGCGCGGCGCGGCGAGCGGCCGGACGAGTCGGGGCGGCGGCGCGCGGCGTCTCGGCGCGAGCGACCGGGGCCGGCGCGGCCGTCTCGTTAGCGGCCAACTCGGTCGGTTGCGGGATCGGCGACGGCGTCGCCTCCGGGGGAAGCGGGGCCTTCAGCGGCGCCGGGCTCTCGGCGGCGGCGACCTGAAGTGATTGCGGATCGGTCGGCGCCTCTGAGCGGTTGGTCATCAAGCCCAAGGTCAGGGCCCCGGCGGCGACCGCCACGACGGGCACGCCGATCAGAAGCGGCAGATTGTTCGACGCCTTCTTCTTCGGCGTGCGAGCATAGATCGGCTGCGAGGGAAACAGGGCCGAAGCATTCGCGTCCGTCGAGACGGCGGGTTCCGGAGAATCAAAGTTCAGGGCGGGGCGGGTAGTGTAAGCGGTGGGCATTTCTACCTCCGTAGGTGAGCTGTTCGAGAAAATGAACGATGCGAAAACTCGACGGTTCCCTTGCCTCGCAATGGCGCCGGATTTGACGGATTCTCGCCTTATTCTCGAAAGCGGGAAAACGAACGCTTCCGCTTACCGCCAACGCCTTCAAAGTCTTGCGGGTCTTTAGGTTGGAGAACATGTCCAGAGCGGCGTCCCAGAGCTTTTCCGGCCTAGGGCGCTTGATGTAGAGAGACGGCCATGACGCAAGAATCCAAACAGATCCAAGGCCGCACCGGCCCCTGGGAAATGGTCCTCGGTCTCGAGGTGCACGCTCAGGTCGCCAGCAAGTCCAAGCTCTTCAGCGGCGCCGCCGTCGGCTTCGGCGCGGGCCCGAACGAGCAGGTCAGCCTCGTGGACGCCGCCATGCCGGGCATGCTGCCGGTGCTGAACAAGTTCTGCGTCGAGCAAGCGGTGAAGACGGGCCTTGGCCTGAAGGCCCAGATCAATCTGAAGAGCCGCTTCGACCGCAAGAACTACTTCTATCCGGATCTGCCGCAGGGCTATCAGATCAGCCAGTTCGACCAGCCGATCGTCGGCGAGGGTGTGGTCAGCGTCGAACGCGACGACGGCACGACCTTCGACGTGCGCATCGAGCGCCTGCACCTGGAGCAGGACGCCGGCAAGTCGCTGCACGACCAGGATCCGAACGCGACCTATGTCGACCTGAACCGCGCGGGCACGGCGCTGATGGAGATCGTCTCCAAGCCGGACATGCGCACCTCGGAAGAGGCGGCCGCCTACGTCAAGAAGCTGCGGACGATCCTCGTCTATCTCGGCACCTGCGACGGCGACATGGAGAAGGGCAACCTGCGCGCCGACGTGAACGTCTCGGTCTGCCGTCCCGGCGACTACGAGAAGTTCCGCGCCACCGGCGACTTCAAGCACCTGGGCACGCGCTGCGAGATCAAGAACGTCAACAGCTACCGCTACATCCAGCAGGCGATCGAGTACGAAGCCCGTCGCCAGATCGAGATCCTGGAGGACGGCGGCAAGATCGACCAGGAAACCCGCCTGTTCGACCCGAACAAGGGCGAGACCCGTTCGATGCGCAGCAAGGAAGAGGCGCACGACTATCGCTACTTCCCCGATCCCGACCTGCTGCCGCTGGTGCTGGACCCGGCTTGGGTGAAGGAGATCGAGCAGACGCTGCCGGAACTGCCGGACGCCAAGAAGGCGCGTCTGCAGAGCCAGTATGGCCTCTCGGCCTATGACGCCGGCGTGCTGATCATCGACGCCGACCGCGCCGACTATTTCGAGGCCGCCGCGAAAGGCCGCGACGCCAAGCTGGTCGCCAACTGGGTGACCAACGAGCTGCTGGCCAAGCTGTCGGCGGCCGGGATCTCGTTCACCGACTCGCCGCTGCCGTCGTCGGACATCGCGCAGCTGGTCGAGCTGATCGAGAACGGGACGATCTCGTCGAAGATCGCCAAGGAGGTCTTCGAGCACATGTGGAACGGCGAGGGCCGTCCCGCCGAGATCGTCGAGAAGCGCGGCCTGGTGCAGATCAACGACACCGGCGCGATCGAGAAGGCCATCGACGACCTGATCGCCGGCAATCCGGACAAGGCCGAGGCCGTGAAGGACAAGCCGCAGGCCCTGGGCTGGTTCGTCGGCCAGGTGATGAAGGCCACCGGCGGCAAGGCCAATCCCGCCACCGTCAACGAACTGCTGCGCAAGAAGCTCGGCGTCGAATAGACGTCAGCGGCTTCCAAAATGACGAGGGCCCGCGGCGAAAGCCGCGGGCCCTTCTTCGTTGATACGAACGGTTTTTCTTATCGCGGCGTCGTGGGCTGAGACGCGGTCGTTCCAGCCGCCGACGGATCGCTCGGATTGGCCGTCGTGTCGCCACGGTGGTCCTTGTGCTTCTTGGCCTTCTTGGCCGTCTTTTCGCCCGTCATCGCGGACTGGTCGCCGGTCATGGGCGCGGTCGCCGAGGTCGGAGCGCCGGCGCTGTCGGCCGGAGCGGCCATCTCGGGAGAAGTCTGGGTCGTGGTTCCCGTCTGGGCGGCGGGGTCGTTGGTCGGCGCGGGCGTCGACGTCATCGGCGACGGGTTGGCGGGCGAGGTTTGGGGGAGGGTGGCTTGCGCCATGGCCGAGCCGGCGAAGGCGGCGGCGGCCAGAGCAACGGCGGCGGCGGTGATGCGCGGGGTTTTCATGGTCTCGGACCTGTTTCGGCGGCGTCGGGTTGTGACGCACCGTTCACGCTGAAGGGGCAATGCGGTCGAAATGACTTCACAATCAGGTCATTGCGCCCCATGCGCGGCAGGGTTGCGGCGCGCGTGGCCGTAAAACGGCGTCCCGAGGCATAACCCAGGACGCCGCTCTTTGGCGCCAAGACTCGGCAGGTCTAGCGGTTGGCGATGACGTCGAAGATCAGGCCCGTGGCGATGGCCGCGAGCACATAGTCATTGCCCGTGCGGTACCAATAGTAACCGCGGGGCGGCGGGCGCAGGTGGTAGCGATAGTAGTCGTTCACCACATAACCCCGGCCGCGATAGTACGAGGGAAGATAAGCGCCTCGTCGCCAAGCCTCATAGCCCGGCCGATAACCGGGGCGCCCGTAATAGGCGACCGGCGGCGGGCCGTAGTGCCAGCGGCTGTTGTAGTAGTAGCCATTGTGGCGACCGTGGTCCCAACGATCGCGGCGATCCCAGCCGTTATGACGGCCGTTGTCCCAACGGCCGCGATCACGATCCCATTCACGGTCGCGATGGTCCCAGCGACCGCGGTCCTGGGCGCTGGCGTCCGTCGCTGACAGGGCCATCGGGCCGGCCACCGAAGCGACGGCGGCGATCGTGAGCAGCAGACGTTTCATGTCGTCTTCTCCTATGGACGACGGCCGAAACCGCCGAGAGGTTCCCTCGACCTTTGACCGCATGATCGGGGCCGGCGACTGAACCTGGCCTGAACGCGGCCGACAGCTATGACGAAGGGGAGGTCTTGGCGGCCGGCCGCGGCGCCGCCATGGTCTTGAGACGCCGACAACGAGACGGAGGAAACCGATGACCCGACCGATCGCGCTCTACTACTGGCCGACGCCCAATGGCTGGAAGGTCTCGATCGCCCTGGAGGAGATGGGCCTGCCGTACGAGATGATCCCGGTGAACATCGGGACGGGCGAGCAGTTCAAGCCTGACTTCCTGGCGATCAGCCCGAATAACCGGATGCCGGCCATCGTCGATCCTGACGGGCCGGACGGCCAGCCGATCTCGATCTTCGAGTCCGGCGCGATCCTACAGTACCTGGCGCGCAAGACCGGCCAATTCTATGGCGCGACCGAGCGGGATCGGGTCGCGATCGACCAGTGGGTGATGTGGCAGATGGCGGGACTTGGTCCCATGGCCGGCCAAACCCACCACTTCCGCCAGTACGCGCCGGCGATCATCGCCGACCAGCGCCAGATCGCCTACGGCGTCGTCCGCTACACCAACGAGACCCATCGTCTCTATGGCGTATTGAACAAGCAACTGGAGGGACGCGATTTCATCTGCGGCGATCTGTCCATCGCCGACTTCATGGTCTGGCCCTGGATCGTTCCCTGGAGGAACCAGGGCATTATCCTGGATGAGTTCCCCAATTTGAGGAGCTGGTTTGAGCGGGTCGGCGCCCGGGAAGCCGTCCAGAAAGGCTTCAAGCTGGGCGCGGAGCTGCGGTCGCAAGGCCTACAAGCCTCAGGAAAAGCGGCCGAAGAGGCGCGAAAGGTGCTGTTTGGACAGCGCGCGCGTTAAGGCGGCGTATACTATCGTTTACAGTCAGTAATAAGGCTGAGCGACTAGTATACATTTCGCCGCATTCATCATGTCAGCGTGATTAACTATATGTTCAGTCGCGCTGGACTTTCCTCCATTCGTGCTCTGATCCGGCAGAACGCCGTGGCGAGCCTAAGAAAGGAGATGAGCCATGATGTTGATGAACGAACCGCCGGCCGTCGTCGCCACCCTGCCGCTGCCGACCGCCGAGTCCACCGGCGACGAGCTGTTCCGCATGGGCCTGCTGTATTCGACCGGTCAAGGCGGCGCGCCGCTGGACTATGTCTCGGCCCACATGCTGTTCAACCTGGCCGCCATGCGCGGTTCGATCGAAGCCAAGCTCTACCGCAAGGAGCTGGCGCAGGAGATGGCTAGCGAAGACGTCGCCGAGGCTCAGCGCCAGGCGCGCGAATGGCTCGCCCACGGCTGAGCCCGGATCTCCGGGCTCCCTGTTCCTTGTCCGCAGTCGCCTGAACGGGCGCCGCATACAGCGGCCGCCTGCCGCTTAGCTTTTGATCGCGCCCCTCGCAGGGCCGGCGCTTCTAAGCCCGGCCTGTGACCAGGGGCGTTTCTGGTCGCATCCTCGCGCGTCCAGCCTGGCTCGATCCGCCGCCTAGCGCACCGCCGAGCGGTCGCCCAGCAGGCACGGCGCGGTCATCAGGATGATGTAGAGGTCCAGCCAGAACGACTGGCGCTCGATATATTCGACGTCCAGCGCAACCCGGCGCCGCACGCATTCGGGCGTGTCGACGGGCCCGCGCGAGCCCTTGATCGCCGCCCAGCCCGTGAGGCCGGGCTTCATGCGATGGCGATGGGCGTATTCGGCGACCAGCTTGGCGGACTCGACGCCAGCCGTCTTCATCCCGACCGCGTGGGGGCGGGGACCCACGATCGACATCTCGCCGCGTAGAACGTTGAAGAGCTGAGGCAGCTCATCCAGGCTGGTCTTGCGGATGAAGCGACCGACGCGCGTCACCCGATCGTCGCCGGCGCGGATTTGGCGCGCGGCTTGCGCGTCCGCCGCCTCGTGGCGCATCGAACGGAACTTCCAGACCAGGAATTCCTCGTTGTTGAAGCCGTGACGGCGCTGGCGGAAGAAGACCGGGCCCGGACTGTCCAGCTTCACGGCGAGCGCTGTCGCCAGCATCACCGGACCCGCCGCGACCAGGCCCAGCGTCGCAAGGGTCAGATCCATGGCTCTCTTGGCGACGATGCGACCGCGAAGATCGCGCCAGCCCGATAGCGAATGCTCTACGCCCATCGCGATCCGCGCCAGGGTCGCGTCATCCTCGTCGGGCGTTCCACCGTCCACGAACAGATTCAGAGGATGGGGCAGGACGCCCAGCTTCTCGGACAGTTCGTGGACGCGCGTTTCGGCGCTGGCGGTGATGGCGATGACCACCCGGTCGATGTAAGGTGTGAGCCGATGCTGGAGCAGGGCGTCAGTGTCGCCCAGCAGCGGCACGCCCAGGATGTTCACGGACGCGCGACGCAAGCGATCATCAAACAGGCCCAGCACATTCACTTCGCCGGTGCGCATCGCCGCCTCGATCAAGCGCTGAGCGTTGGCCGTGGCCCCGACGACCACCACATTCGGTGTCAGCAGGCCCTGGCGACGCGCATGGTCGATAAGCTTCCACCAGACCCCATGCAGAGCGACTAGGAAGGCGCTGGCGGCCAGCAGGGGGAGCGCTGAGCGCGCGTCCATGGGATTGAAGATCAAGGAGGCGAGGGTGGCGGAAATCGCCGCAACCGTCAGAGCCTTGCCCACGTGGCTTAGATGGCGCGCCAGACTCTGCCTGCGCGGAAAGGCGTAGGCGCCGAACACCCGCATCGCGATGGGAACCGCGAGCGTCCAAGCCGCGCCCGTCAGAAGATCTCGGCCCAGAGTGACGGGCGCGGCCATCAGCACGGCGCTGGCGACGTCCACGACGCGAAACGCCCGTGCGAGCCACCGCGCATCCATCCGCGAGCGCGACGGCAGCAGTTTCCCCGGGCGCAGCGAAGGCTGCCGCCGCCTTTCGCCGCGCGCAGAGTCCTCTTGGCCGCCCCGGGCCAAGACGTCCCCCGAGGCGTTGAACGCGAAGGCCGAGACGCGCGTGGAATTGGGCTCTGGAATAGGCTGCATGGCGACCGATGTTCGGAAAACATCGTTCAATGTAGTGAAGGCTTCTAAGTGCGACGTTAACACGCACATTTTTGGCATTGACGCCGTTGTCATGTCGCACCGAACAGGCTATCGAACCGCTCCCTCTCAGGAGGAGACGTGGCCGAGAGGCTGAAGGCACCGCTTTGCTAAAGCGGCATACCTCAAAAGGGTATCGAGGGTTCGAATCCCTCCGTCTCCGCCATCACACTTCCGTCCAGCTTGGTCGATGCGCGTCGCACGCGGTTGAGCTGTTCAAGAAGTACGTGACGCAGTTCAACCTGCCGACAGGGCTGGTGAAGAAGAACTCCAACACCAACGCGCCGGTGAACCGCCTGGACGCTCAGTTCAGCCGGGAGCTGCCGACCTGATCAACGGCCACAAGCTGAAGGTCCAGGTCGATGTCCGCAACCTGCTGAACCTGATCAACCGCGACTGGGGCCTGGTGTCGGAATATGGCGACATCAACACCCTGGCTCGGGTCGACTGCTTGAAGGAAGGCAACGCCCTGGCGACGGCCAGCGACTCTGCGTGCCTCCGCTATCGCTACTCCAGCGTCCCGACCTCGGTGACCAAGACCCGCAACACGGGCCTGTCGCTCTGGTACATGCAGGTCTCGCTGCGGTACGAGTTCTAGGCTGCTTGCAAGCGGATCGAAGGCCAGCTCTGGCCTCCATTCCACGACGCCGCCGCGGCCCTGGCCGCGGCGGTTTTCGTTTCACGCCGAGCGTCGCTCGAAGGCCTGCAGCGTCTTCATCATGCGCTGGACCTTGGCGTGCGTGCGCCGCGCGGCGTCCCGGCGCTCGGGGGTGTTGTCGGCGGTTTCCGGGACGATGAAGCCGTTGCGGCCGCGCCTGACGATCTGTCCGCTGGCCTCCAGCGCCACGAAGCGGCGTCGCACGGTCTCGTAGGGCTGACCTAGCGATTGGGCGACCTGGCGGATCGTAAGGGGGCGACGCTCCCGGTCCGGCGGCGCCTTGTCCAGCGTTGCGAACTGCTCGGCCGGCAGGTGGGCGCAGTTGCCCGAGCTCAGCGCGGCCAGCACGAGCACCGAAAGCAGATCGCCGTCATGGACCTGGAGGCCGGCGATCAGGTGATCGAGCAGGAAGTCCATCGCCACGCGCGCCGCGGCCGCCGCGGGCAAACGCCCTTCGGTCGCCAGCACGGCGGGCGAGGGCGCTTGTGTTGCGGCTAAGCTTGTCATGCCCCATGCAGAAGGCCGACCGGGCGACAAAGGCTATAGGGCAGGTTGTCGCAGCCTACGCGGTTTCGGGACCCGCTTGGCGGCCGGCGAGGTTCGCCAGCCGCCGCTTGGCTCTACATCGGGCCACGCCGCCCGGGTTGGCCTGGAGGTCGAAAGCCGGCTCGCGCGGACGATGGGAGGTGGCCGCGCCTGGCCGCCGAAGCCGTAGGTTATGCCGACAAAGACAGCTCGCAGGTCGAGGTCCATGGCTCGGCGCTCCTTCAGGGCGGCCTTCTGGATGACCAGCTTGTCGCCGAGGGGCCTGGATGTCCTTGCCCAGGCTGTAGCTGCGGCGGTCGATCGAGGTCTTGATGTCCTGGTTGGACGGGGCGGTGATGGTCACGCCCGCACCTCAGCCGACGGTTCCTTTTTCGCGGGCGGCGGAGTCGAGGCCGGCGTCTGGGCGTAGGCGTTGGCGCTGAAAGCGACCAGGCCGCGGCGGCCAGCAGGGCGGCGCGGCGGGGGCGTGGGTCATGGAAGGGTCTCCTCTGTTGCGAGGAACCTGCCAGGACGACTCAAAGCGTTGCAGTGCCCGCGGTCACGCGCTGGAGGGGACGTTTGTCATGTGGGCTCAGGGCGCGAGCGCGTCCAATGTTTGAGGCGCGGCCGCCTCCGACCCATTGAAGATCAGGGTCCGGGTGACGCCCAGGCGGCGGACGTTCACCTGGTTGACCTGATCGCCGTAGACGTCCGCGAACATGGCGGCGCGTACGGTGATCTCCGCCGAAATGTCGCCGGGGGTGATTTTGCCGACGTATTCCAGGCGGACTTCGTCAGCGCCCAGCGTCATGTCCTTGAGAACGAGCGGGACCGGAGCGCCGGACACCGCCACCGCGAACCGTTGGGCCATGTAGGTCTTCAGCGCCTCGATCGCGTCCGGATCGTCGAGGCTCGCCTGCGCGTCGGGCGCGATCACGGCCAGCGCCGGCTCCGCGTCGTGAGCCGGGATGCGATGGGTGACCGTGACGGCGCCCGTCTTGCCATCGATCTCCACGACGCTGAGCGCGCCGTGGCCGCGGTGCGCGGCCGCCGGGAGCGGGGCGAGCACGAGGCTCGCCACCGCCAGCAGAACGGCCGCGCGCCGGTTCACTTGGAGCCTTCGTCCTTCTTGGGCTCCGCATTGGGCAGGGTGGCCAGGCTGTCGGGTTCGACCTTCAGATTGGCGTCCTTCATGCGGTTGGCGCCTTCCGGCGGCTTGGCGATCTTGATGGTCGTCGGGACGATCGCGCCTTCGTAGACGTTGTTGCCGCGATCGGCGTCGGCCGTCTCCCACAGAGAATCGATCTGCGCGCCCTTCAGCTGCTTCGTCGACACGTACTGCCAGGTGACCTGCTTGGAGTTCTTGCGCCAGATCTCCGCGGGGATGCGAACCGTCTCCGAGGAGCCGTCGGCGAAGTCCATCTTCAGGATCACCGGCATCACCAGGCCGCCGATGTTGCGGAAGGTGAAGCGATAGAGGTTGTCCTTGAAGTCCTGGGCGGCCTGCTCTTCCGGCGTCAGGTCCTCGCGCGCCGACTTGGCCTTCTTGCGGGCGCTGTCGAACACCGCGAACTCGTCGTTCGCATTGTAGAAGTCGCGCGTCTTGGGATCGAGCTCGACGACCGTCGGCGCCTTGTTGTTCGCGGCCGTGCGCGATTCCGGCTCCTTGGCGCGCTCGGCCTTGCGAACGGAGGCCTCGACGTCGGGATCGCCGCTGTCGAGACGCCCTTGGACGACCTTGTCCAGAGCGATGTCGACGTGATCGGTCGAGTAGAACCAGCCGCGCCAGAACCAGTCGAGATCGATGCCCGAGGACTCTTCCATGGTGCGGAAGAAGTCATACGGCGTGGGGTGCTTGAACCGCCAGCGGTTCGAATATTCCTTGAAGGCGCGGTCGAAGAGCTCGCGGCCCATGATCGTCTCGCGCAGGATGACCAGCGCCGTCGCGGGCTTGGAGTAGCCGTTGGGACCAAACTGGATCACCGAGTCCGACTGGGTCATCAACGGCACCTGGTCCTGGCTGACCATGTACTCGACGATGTCCTTGGGCTCGCCGCGACGCGACGGGAACTTCTTGTCCCACTGCACTTCGGCCTGGAACTCGAGGAAGCTGTTCAGGCCCTCGTCCATCCAGGTCCATTGACGCTCGTCGGAATTGACGATCATCGGGAAATAGTTGTGGCCCACCTCGTGGATCACGACGCCGATCAGGCCGTACTTGGCGCGCTCGGTATAGGTGAGGGCGCCGGTCTTCTTGTCCTTCACCGGCCGCGGGCCGTTGAAGGAGATCATCGGATATTCCATCCCGCCGACCGGGCCGTTGACCGATTGGGCCACCGGATAGGGATAGGCGAAGGTGAAGTCCGAATAGACCTTCAGGGTGTGGGCGATCGACTTGGTCGAATAGGCGTCCCACAGGGGGCGGGCTTCCTTCGGGAAGAAGGACATGGCCATCACGACCGGGTGCTCGGCCTTGGCGTCCGCCTGCTTCACGCCCAGGGCGTCCCAGACGAACTTGCGCGAGCTGGCCCAGCCGAAGTCGCGGACGTTGCTGGCCTGGAAGACCCAGGTCTTCTCGGTCTTGGCCTTGCCCTTCTCGGCGGCCAGCGCCTCCTCGGGCGTCACGACATAGACCGGTTCGCTGGCGGTGCGGGCCTTGGCCAGACGATCACGCTGGGCTTGCGAGAGCACCGCGGCGGGGTTCTGCAGCACGCCGGTGGCGGACACCACGTGGTCCGACGGCACAGTCAGGGCGACGCGATAGTCGCCGAACTCGAGCGTGAACTCGCCCGAGCCGAGGAAGGCCTTGTTGTGCCAGCCCTCGTAGTCCGAATAGACGGCCAGACGCGGGAACCACTGCGCGCCCTCGTAGATGCAGTTGCCGTCCTCGCCCTTGCCGGTGAAGCACTCGTAGCCGCTGCGGCCGCCGATCACCTTGTTCTCGACCATGGGCAGCGACCATTCGATCGTGAACTTGGTCTCGCCGCCATTAGCCCGCACGGCGGCCGGCAGGTCGACGCGCAGCAGGGTGTCGACGACGGTGAACTTCAGAGGACGGCCCGAGGCGTCCTTCACAGACTTGATCGTGAAGCCGCCTTCCCATTCCTTCAGGCGTTGGATGCGCCGGACTTGGCCAAGGCTCATCGACTCGCCCGAGACCGTTTCGGTCATCTTGCTGATCGAGTCGCGCTTGTAGTCCTGGTCCAGCAGCAGCCACAGATAGGGCAGGTTGTCGGGCGAATTGTTGCGATAGGTGATCGTCTCGCGACCGGTCAGGGTCTTGGCGTCTTCGTTCAGACGCACCGCGACGTCGTAGTCGACCTTCTGCTGCCAGTAACGATAGCCTGGCGCGCCCGAGGCGTTGCGGTAGTCGGTCGGAGTCGGCCAGTCCTCGCCCTCCAGCTGGCGGAACTTGTCCTCGAACGGCGCCTTGGTCTGCTTGATGGCGTCGGCGTGAGCGACAGAAACGGCGAGCGCGGCCGCGATGACGCCGGCCACGGCGTAACGAATGGAACCCTTGGACAAGTTCAGCCCCTCAATTCAGAACCCTGATGAACCCCGGCGACACCTTGGCCAGGACGGTGGGGGAAATCATCCCTTTTTTCCGTCTGGAGGCGTCAGAAGTTGATCTTGATCCCGGCGCGCACAGCCCGCGGTTCCACGGGGTGGAAATGCACGTCCTCGATCCCGGCCGCCGGCTCGCCGGGCAGCCGCGAGGCGTAGAGATAGGCGATGTCGTCGCGCTTGCTGTTGGTCAGGTTCAGCACTTCGACCATCAGGCTAGCGCGGCCCAGGTCCTGGACGAACAGGGCGTTGACCAAGCTGGTCGGGCGCGAACGGACTGAGTTGTCCTCGACCAGCGGCGCGCCGCCCAGGCGGCGATAGGTCAGCGACAGGGTGGAGCCCTTCACCGGCGTCCAGTTGGCGCCGGCGGACAGCACCGAGCTCACCGCGTTGGGAATGCGGTCGCCCTCCGGCGGATCGTCCGCGAACCGCGCGTGGGTGGCGGCGTAGGAGCCCGTCAGGCTCAGGCGCGACGTCGGCCGCCAATCGGCCAGCAGTTCCACGCCCCGCCGACGGGTCGCGCCGCTGGCTTCGGTGAACCCAGCGTCGCCGACATAGACGAGCTCGGAATCCACGCGCAGCGCCCAGGCCGCGGCGGTCAGGGTCAGGTCGCCGCGCTTCCAGCGCAATCCAAGCTCCGCGCCGTCGGTCGGCGACAGCAGCGGCGCGCGTTCGGCCGGATCGCCGGTGACTGGATCGACCGTGATCACCGCGCCGCGCGCGTCGTTGGAATGGAAGCCGCGCCCGGCGTCGGCATAGAGCTCGAAGGTCTTGGAGACCCGCCAAGCCAGGGCCAGTTTCGGACTGACCTGCAGGTCGCTGACCGTTCCGGCGTTACGCGGATCGCCGGCGTCGACCTCGGCGCCCATCGCGTCGGCGCGCAGGCCGAAGGTGGCGTCCAGCTTGCCAAAGCGACGGGAGGCCTCGCCCCAGAACGCCGTCGACCATTCGGTCAGGGCGTCTTGCCGGACTGTCGCGCGCCGGGCGCGAGCGGTGGTGCGGTAGAGGCCGACCTTGCCGATGTCGTCCACGCGCGCGGAGACGCCCGTGCGGGCGCTCCAGGCGTCTCCCAGGCTCCAGCGCTTGATCAGCGAGCCGCCATAGACCCAGCGACGATCGACCTGCTCGAACTGGTCGCCATTGACCGGATCGTCGAGGAAGTAGGTGAAGTTCGAATAGAGATCGAGCGTGTAGCGCTGCACGTAGACCACGGCGTCGAGGCCGCGCAGCAGGTCGCGGCGGCGAGCCGAGACGATGTAGCGCGAGGTGTTCCCGCCATCGGTCGTGTCGACGGCGTCCAGACGATCCAGAACGCCGGCCTCGACCGCCCGGCGCGGGATCTGGTCGGTGGCGTTCCACTTGGCGTCGTAGGCGAGGGCGGTGATCGACCAGCCGCCCGCGAGCGCTCGGCCCAGCAGATTGATCTTGCGAAGGTCCTCGGGATTGGTCCAGGCGCCGCGCGCGGTCGAGAGGTCGGCGGCGATCAGGACGTTGTCGGTCAGCGCCTTGGAGCCGACCGCGCGATAATAGTCATTCTCGCCCACCCAGGCCTGCAGGCCATCGCCGTGCAGGTGGTCGGCGGTCTCGAAGGCGACCGCGCCGGCCGTGGCGAAGTCGCCGTTCTCGGCCGAATAGGGTCCCTTCTTGAAACTGATGTCGTGGACGAATTCCGGCGTCAGCAGGTTCAGGTCCAGATAGCCCTGGCCGTGGCCGTGCGACGGCAGGTTCAGCGGAACGCCGTCCAGCGAGGCGGCCAGGTCCGTGCCGTGGTCCAGATTGAAGCCGCGCAGGAAATACTGGTTGGCCTTGCCCGCGCCGGAGTGCTGGGTCGCGGCGAGGCCCGGCACCGCCTCGATCAGCTCGCCAGGGCGCAGCAGGGGGCGGACGGCGAAGTCGGCATAGGCGATGCGGCCCTCGCTGGCCGAGGTCGCGCGGCCCAGATCGTTGGCGCGTCGCCCCCAGACCGAGATGGCCTCGACCTCCTGCGACTGAGCGAAAGCCGGGAGGGATGTGGCCAGCATCAGGGCCAGCAGGGAAATGTTACGCGCCATGACTGGCTGTTACTGTCGAGCCTCGATCGCGGCAAGGCTTAGCCGCGTCATGCCGCCTTCAGCAGGCTGTCGAAATACTCGATGGTCTTCATCAGGCCCACGTTCAACGGCGCCGTCGGCGTCCAGTCCAGGTGCTGCTTGGCCAGCGTGATGTCCGGCTGACGCTGGCGAGGGTCGTCCGAGGGCAGGGGACGATGGACGATCTGCGAGGGGCTTCCCGTCAGCTCGAGCACGAGCTCGGCCAACTGCTTCATCGTGAACTCGACGGGATTGCCCAGGTTGATGGGGCCGGTGACGTCGTCGCTCGTGTTCATCAGCCGGATCAGGCCATCGACCAGGTCATCCACGTAGCAGAACGATCGGGTCTGGTTTCCATCGCCATAGAGGGTGATGTCCTCGCCCTTCAGGGCCTGGACGATGAAGTTCGACACCACGCGCCCGTCGTTCGGGTGCATGCGGGGGCCATAGGTGTTGAAGATCCGCGCGACCTTGATGCGCAGCCTGTGTTGGCGCCAATAGTCGAAGAACAGAGTCTCGGCGCAGCGCTTGCCCTCGTCGTAGCAAGAGCGGATGCCGATCGGATTGACGTTGCCCCAGTAGCTCTCGACCTGCGGGTGGATGCTCGGGTCGCCGTACACTTCGGAGGTCGAGGCCTGCAGGATCTTGGCCTTCACCCGCTTGGCCAGGCCCAGCATGTTGATCGCGCCGTGGACGCTGGTCTTGGTCGTCTGCACCGGGTCGAACTGGTAGTGCACCGGGCTGGCCGGGCAGGCCAGATTGTAGATTTGATCGACCTCGACATAGAGCGGCATGGTCACGTCGTGACGCAGCAGTTCGAAGCGGGGATTCGACAGGTTCTGCGCCACGTTCAGGCGCGAGCCCGTGTAGTAGTTGTCCACGCAGAGCACCTCGGCGCCGCTCTCGAGCAGCCGGTCGCACAGGTGCGATCCGACGAAGCCCGCGCCGCCCGTCACGAGAATTCTCTGCGTATGCATGGCGCGATCGGCCTCCCCAGGGACTCACATCGACTTCGGTTGTAACGCGCCGCTGGTCGCCTCTCCAAGGTCGGGTTTCGCGCGCGACCGCGGCAAGGTGACGTTTGTCATGTCGGCTCGGTGACGGGCGGCGCTGATGCGCCGCGCCGGACACAAGCATGTTGGCCTCGACAACGAGGGACGCCGACCCTGTCAGCGCAGCCGTTGCTAGCCGCGGCCCCAGAGCCGCTCCCACTTCCAGCCGGTGAGGTCCTCGACGATCTGCTTTGACTCTGGCGTCTCCGCTTCGGTCGCGCCGGCGCGCAGACGCTCGACCTCGTGGACCAGCACCTCGTGCGTGCGGGCGTTCAGGTGGAAGCGCCAGGAGATGAGCATGCCGGCGATCATCACCAGCAGCGGCCCGCCGACCATCACGAGGACAAGCGCCTGGATGGCTTCCGGCGTCTGCTGGGCGAGCGGCTGGCCCTTGGGCGCGGAGACGAAGCCGCCCAGGCCGATCAGGCTGGTGGTCAGCAGGATGGCGCCGGACTGGGCGACCTTGCGGGTCAGGGTCATGACGCCGGCGAAGATACCCTCGCGGCGCTGGCCCGTGACCGCCTCGTCGACGTCGGGCAGGTAGTTGTAGACGCCCCACGGCACGAAGTTCAGCGTGCCGCGGCCTAGCCCCGCCAGGATGATCGGAACGAACAGCCAGAACAGCACCGCCGGGCTCGAGGCCAGGTTGAAGATGTCGCCGTTCAGCGCCGCGACGCCGTCGGCGAAGCCCGCCGGGCGGATCAGGTAGAAGGCCAGGAACAGCAGCAGGGCCGCGCCGACGCTGGTGATGGCCATGCGATAGGCGACCACCGGCCCGGTGCGGATGATGACGCGGATGGCGATCATCACCGAGATCAGCTGGGCCACATACATGGTGGTCATCAGCTGCGAGATGATCAGGGTCGAGCCGACCATCACCGTCGCCACGAACAGCGGGAAGGCGGTGTTGAAGATGTCCTGGCTGATATAGCCGCCCAGATAGAGCGACAGGTGCTGGCGGAAGGCCTTGATCTTCAGGGTCGAGAACAGGTCGCGGAACATGTTGACCGGGATCATCGCCGCCTTGCCCCAGTCCATCGGTTCGGGCTGGATCAGCTTTTCGTCCTCGGTGTAGGGCCGCTCCCACGAGAGCAGGATCACCAGGGTCACGACCAGGCTGAACAGCACGCCGAAGATGGCGGCCATGATCAGGAAGGTGTTGGGCGAGTCCTTACCGCCGAAGTGGTTGATGATCAGGGTCGGCAGGTACGAGGCCAGGATCGCCGAGCTCTGGGCGACCAGCATCCGCGCGCCGGCGAACTTGGCCTTCTCCTTGTAGTCCTTGGTCATCTCCGCCGCGAGGGTCTCCCACGGGATCAGGAACATCGTGTAGACGAACTCGAAGAAGATGAAGGTCGTCAGGTAGTAGGCGAAGGTCTGGCCCGTCACGAAGATCAGGGCGAAGGCCGGCAGCAGCGGGATGGTCAGGATCAGGAAGATCTTCCGCCGCCCGATCTTTCGCCCCACCCAGGTGTGACGCAGGTTGTCGGAGATGTAGCCGATCAGCGGACAGGTGATCGCTTCCAAGAGGCGCGGCAGGCCCAGGATCAAGCCGGTCTCGACCGGCGACAGCCCGCAGAAGGTGATGAAGAAATAGGCCAGCCAGCCGGTGATCACCGCTTGGGCGCCAGCGCCGAGCATGTCGCCCGAACCCCAGCCCCAATAGTTGACCCATGTGGGTTTGCGCGCGTCCGAGCTGGCCATGTGCGTTCCGTTCCCGGCTAAAGGGGTCTTGCCGCCCCATCCGGTCCGACCGCGAAGGGCCGGACCGGTAATCGATACAAAGGCCTGTGGGCCCTAGATGAAGGCGCGCTGGAACTCGCCCAGCGCCAGCATGGCCAGCGACTGGCCGTAGGGCATCGAGGTCAGCGGGATGTCCTTGTAGCCCTGGATCGTGTCGAACACCGGGGTGCCGAACGACACCTGCTGCAGCTCGCCCTTGTCGTCGATATTGGCCAGCACGCCCTTGATCGCGCGGATGGCGACGGCCTCGTATTCCTTGCCGATGTAGCGCTTACGCACGGCCTTGAGGATGCCGTAGGCGAAGCCGGCGGTGGCCGAGGCTTCCAGGTACGAGGTCTTGTCGTTGATGATCGTGTGCCACAGGCCCGTCTCCTCGTCCTGGAACTGCGTCAGCGCCTTGATCTGGGCTTCCAGCGCGTCGATCAGGAAGGCGCGCAGGCCATCGCCCGGCTTCAGGTCCAAGAGCTCGATGAACTCGGGGATGGCGATCGTCACCCAGCAGTTCCCGCGCGCCCAAAGGGCGTCGGCGAAGTTGTGGCGGCCCAGGAACGTCCAGCCGTGGAACCACAGGCCGGTCTTGCGGTCGGCCAGGTACTTGATGTGGACCATGAACTGGCGCTTGGCCTCCTCGACGAAGTCGGGGCGGTCGAGCAAGAGGCCGATCTTGGCCAGCGGCAGCACGCTCATCATCAGCGTGTCGTCCCACAGCTGCTGCGGGTTCTCGCTGTTGAAGACGATGTGCTGGAAGCCGCCTTCCTCGGTGCGCGGACCCTCGTACATGACGTAGTCGGCCCAGGTCTCGAGATAGGGGATGTAGGTGTGGTCGCCGGTGGCCTCGTAGAGGTAGGCCAGGGTCAGGAACGGCGAGACCGTGTTGATGTTCTTGGTCGGCGTGCCGGCCTCGAAGCGGTCGGCGAACCACTGGGTCATGATGTCGAAGGCGCGTTCGTCGCCGTGCATCTCGTACTGCTTCCACAGTCCGTAGAGCCCGACGCCATGGGTCCATTCCCAGTCGTTCCAGCCCTTGGTGTCGATCACCCGGCCGTCGTCGAGGCGCAGCAGGAACTCGCCGGTCTCGTCGGTGATGTCGACCAGGTTGCTGATCAGGGCGGCGATCTTGGCCTTGATGTCCTTGGCCTCGAGGCCGTGGGCGAGATTGGGCACGGGTGTCTCCAGTAGCAGTCGGCGGGGGAGCGCCGGTCTTTAGGGTTTGAAATCGGGCGCCGGGACACGGGCGACGGGAACGCCGCCGCGCACGGTCCGCAGGTTGACGAGCTTGACGGTCTCCAGCGCGTCGCCAGGAGCGCCGTCGCTGGTGACCGCCAGGGCGAGGGTGTTCTTGCCGCGCGGATCGATGATCCCATTGGGCAGCACGAAGGTCCGCTGCGGGCCGACATGGGCGATGAACTGCCCCATGTTCCAGCCGTTGACGAAGATCAGCACGCGATAGCGCTTGTTTGGCGAGCGGGGCTTGTCCGGATCGCCGATCGTCAGGCCCAGGCTCACGTCGTGATCCTTGGGCAGGGCGAGGTCGAAGCTCGTCCGATACCAGGTCGTGCCGGCGTAGGGCTTGGTCCCGGCCATGTCGGCCTTGGCCCAGGCCGTATCCGGGAAGCCCGGCAGGTGCCAGCCCTCGCGCTCGCCGTACTGGCCGCCGTTGTTGAGCGAGCCGCGCACCGGATCGGCGATATCCTCGCCGCCCTTGTTGCCCTGGATCTTCCAGGCGATCGGCACGGCGAAGCTGTAGGTCCCGGGACCCGACAGAGAGGCCGACACCAGGCCGCGCGCCTCCTTATGGAAGTCGTCGGCGTCGAGGTCCCAGTTATGGCCGTTGTTGCGGACCATGACCGACAGCAGGTGCTCGCCCGTCCCGCGCAGCTCGGCGGGGATCTGGAAGGTCGCGACACCCGTGGTGATCGGGCGGGGCAGGCCGCCGTCCAGTTCGTGCTGGCCCAGGAACTTGCCGTCCAGCCAGACCTGCAGCATCCCCGCGCCGCCGGCGCCGTAGTGCAAGGTCAGGGTGTCGATGTCGGCGCGGCCCTGATAGCGACCCCGGTACCAGACGTCGCCGTTGTGGAAGCCGTAGGTGCTCATGTCGAGCGCGGGCTGGCCGGTGGGGCCCCGCACGGTCGAGGCGCTGCGGCGGCCTTCGGTCTTCATCCAGCCGCTGTCGTCGAACTTCGGATCGGCTTCCGGCGAGCCGGGGGAGGTCTTCCAGTCCAGTTTGGCGAGGTCGGGCAGGGTGATCGCCGCCGGCCCCGCTAGCGGCTTGTCAGCCAGCAGGCTGCCCGACGCGGTGGTCTTCACAAGGACCTTGGCGCCGTTCCAGCGGATCGAGGTCACGGCCTTGGGCGCGAAGACTTCCAGCGGGCTGTCGGTCTCGGTGTCGCCGGTCAGGCTGAGGACGCCGCCCTTGCTTGTGTCGCTGCGCACCAGGCCCGGACCTCGGAGCAGAGCGTTCTCGCGCCGCCAGAAGGTTTGGCCGGTCTCGGCGTCGGCCAGCAGCAGGGTCAGGGCGGGACGACCGCCGCCCGTGATCCGCACTCGTGCGAGGCCCTTGTGCGCATAGGTCAGCTTCAGGTCGCCCTTCGCCGGGTCGAAGCTAGACGTCACCTCGCCTTCGATCACCTCGACCTTCGGCGCGCTGGCGTAGCGCAGCACCGTCTCGCCCGCCTCGCCGGCGCGGCCGTAGAGCAGGGCCAGATCGCCGTCGTTCCACTTCAGGTGCGTCTGGATCTCTGAGGTCGAATAGACCAGCCGCTGGCCGCCCAGGTCGTAGCTGGCCATCAGCATCTTGCTGTCCTGGCCCTTGATCCGCGAAGGGACCACATACTCGCCGTCGCGGGCCTTCACCTTGAAGGTGAAGGCCTCGTCGCCCGTGGCGCTGCTGGGGTTGTGGACCACCACATAGAGGTGGCTGCCCGTCTCGGCGTTGACGTTGTGATAGATGCGGACCTTGTCGTTCGACGGAACGACCGCCTCGCCCTTGTCCATGCGGGTAAGGTCGGGGACAGAGGCGATGAACTCGCCCATCTGCTTCATCACCCGCGCCTTGTCGCGCAGGCCCCGGGCCTCGTCGATGGCCGAGCCATAGTCGTAGGAGGTGAACACGACCGGCGCCGGCAGCCAGCCCCAGCTGGTCCCGCCGTAGGTCATGTAGAAGCTTTGCAGCGTCAGGCCATTGGCGATGTTCGTACCGTAGAACACCCGCTGATAACCGACCCCGCGGTGAAGGGCCGTGCAGTCGTAGTCGCCGTTGCTGCCCCAGTAGTCGAACCAGCCGCCGCCGAACTCGGCCAGGAACCCAGGCGTGTTCGGGCTGGCCGAAGCTCCGCCCTTGGCGCCGCCGGTCCCATAGATTCCCCAGTCCGGCGCGACGCCGGGGCTGGAGGGCGTGGAGTCGACCTTGCAGCTCCCGCCCGGATAGCCGTCGAAAGCGTAGAGGTCGTTCGGCCCTTCCACCGTCCCCGGAACGTTGGAACCCTTGGGGACCCAGTAGCCGTTGCGACCCTTGTCGTTGTGGAAGATCGGGACGGTGATCCCCTCCGCCTTCGCTTTATCAAACAGCCACTGCATGTAGCGCTGCTGCGGCGCGCCGACGACATCGAGCTCGTTCTCGATCTGGTGAGCGATGACCGTGCCCTGGCCGGTCGTCAGCTGGTGGCGGGCGATGACGGCGTTGATCTGGGTGAGCCACTCGTCAGAGGCGGTGATGTATTCCGGCGCGTCGGTGCGGGCGCGAGCCTGCTGGTTGACCAGCCATCCGGGGAAGCCGCCGCGCGTCAGCTCGGCGTTCACATAGGGACCCGCCCGCGTGATGACGTAGAGGCCTTCTTCCTTGGCCATGGTCAGCACGCGATCCATGTCCCGGATGCTCGAGAAGTCGTAGACCCCCTGCTTGGGCGAGTGGTAGCCCCAGTCGAAATAGATCGCGACCGTGTTGTAGCCGCTGGCCTTCATCTTCTGGAGGATGTCGCGCCACAGTTCGGGACTCGGCACGCGGAAGGGGTGGAACTCGCCGCCCCACGAGAATATCCGCTGGCCATCGACCATCAGCGAATACTTGTCCCAGGTGATCTTGTGGACCTGCGCCGGCTTGGTCGCGGCGGCCTGATCGCCGCCTTCCTTCAGCACGGTGAAGTGGCGCACCGTCCCGGACAGCTCGGGCAGCTCGGTTTTCGGCGTCCAGGTGCGGAAGCCGTCCTTGCTGTCGGAGTACCAGTAGCGCTTGGACATGTACTCGTCGAAATAGATGCGCCAACCGCCGTCGGGCGTGCGGGCTATGGCCGGGCCTTCCAGGAAGCGACCCCAGCCGGCCCAGTCGCCGGTCCCCTTGGGTTGCCACGGTCCGTCCAGCGACGGCGCGCTCCAAAGCTCGATGAACTTGCTCGTCTCGTTCTTGGCGAAGGCCTGGTAGAGGCTGCCCTCGCGCACCACGAACGCATCAATGAAGTTCGGGCCCAGACCCGCCAGCGGCTTCGGCGCGCTCCAGTTGGCCAGGGAGGGATCGGTGGCGGTCAGGCGATAGGGCTGGAACTGGCCTTGCTGCCCGGTGGTCGAGACCGAGAGGATCAGGTTCACCGAGCCGTCCTCGTCGACGAACCATTCCGGCGCCCAGCTGTTGGTCGCGCCGGGAACCTCGACCTTGACGTCGCGCAGGAAGGTCCAGTCCGAAAGGTCCTTGCTGCGCGCCAGACCGATGGTGTCGCCCGACCAGCCGGTGGTGTAGGCGACGTAGTACCAGCCGTCGGTGTGCTTCATCACGCTGGGATCGCGGATCAGGCCCTTGGGCGGCGTGTAGGCCAGCGGCTTCTTTAGGGTGAACCGCGCGCCGTCGGCCGAGTCGTAGACGCTCATGTTCGACTGGCTGGCGTTGGTGAACGCCGTCATCGTGTAGCGAACGGGCTCGGCGAGCGCGCTGGTAGTCAGGAGGGCGGCCGTCAGGCCGAGCAGGAGGGGCGAACGCATGGTCAGCCCTCGAAGTAGAAAACGGGCTTGAGCGCCCATTCGACGGGCCGGTTGTCGGGATGGACCGCCATAAGGTCGGCCATGTAGTCCCACCAGCGCTTCATCACCGGCTGCAGGGGCAGGGAGTCCTTCCTGTGGTCGGGGCGCAGGCGCAGCACGGCGAAGAGGCTCATGGTCTCCTCGTCCAGGAAGATCGAGTAATCGTGGATGCCCGCGTCGCGCAGCGCCTGAGCGAGATCGGGCCAGAGCTCGTCATGGCGACGCTCGTACTCGGCGGCGACGCCCGGCTTCAGTTGCATGCGGAAGGCGAGGGGGCGGCTTTCCGTGGTCGTGCTCATGTCGTCCTCCCGTTCGGTCTTGTTCTTGTCAGTTCGGCAGCCGGTAGATCCGCCGGGCGTTGGCGGCGAACAGCGCCTCTCGCTCCTCGTCGCTGAAGCCCGTCGTGATCGCGTCATAAGCCGCGTAGAAGGCGCCGAAGCTCCCGTGCACCTTCTCGACCGGGAAGTTGCTGGCGAACAGGCTGCGCTCGACCCCGAAGGTCTCGATCACCTGGAGCACGAAGGGCTTGAGGCTCTCGACGGTCCAGGCGCGATCGATCATCGCCAAGCCGGAGATCTTGCAGCTGACATGCGGACGTTCGGCCAGCGCGGCCAAGCCGTCGCGCCAGGCGGCGAGACCAGCTTCGTCGCGGTCCGTCGGCATGCCTGTGTGATTGACGATCAGCGGAATGTCCGGGTGGGCGTCGGCCAACTCGGCCGCGACCTTCATCTGCGACGGATAGAGCTGCAGGTCGAACGACAGGCCGTACTTGGCCAGCAGCGCGAAACCTTTCCGCCACTGGGCGTCGAGCAGCTTGTCCGTCGGGCCGTAGGTCTTGGCCGGGTCCTGGTGCCAGTTGACGATCTGGCGGACACCCCGGACGTTCCGCCGCGCCGCGTGCGCGGCCAGCATCGCCTCGACGCCAGGGTCGTCGAGGTTCGCCCCGGCCACGATGCCGCCGATCACGCCACGCTGGTCGGCGATGGATTGCAGCCAGTCGGTTTCCGACAACTGGTCCTTGGGCGGCAGGCCGCATTCGACATGCACGACCTCGACGACGTTCCAGCCCTTGGCGTCGGCCAGATAGTCGTCGAGCCCATAAGACTTGTAGGCGATCGGCGTCATGTCGCCGGCCGGATTGTTCGGCAGCGGCGTGTCCTGAAGCCAGGCGTAGTAGTGCCGATCGAGGTCCCACAGATGCATGTGGGGATCGACGATGGGGCCCGTGTACGCCATGGCTCCAACTCTTCCTTTAAAACGTGGTCCGGCCGCCGGAGGTGTCGAAGGTCGCGGCGGTGGTGAAGCTGCACTCTTCCGACGCCATGAAGCAGACCATGGCGGCGCTCTCGTGGACTTCGCCCAGGCGGCCCATCGGGATCTTGCCCTTCATGTACTCGACCTGGCTCGGCGGAAGCTGGTCGAGGATCGGGCTCTCGAAAGTGGCTGGCGTCAGGCTGTTGGCGATCACGCCCTTGGTGGCCAGTTCCTTGCCCAGCGACTTGGTCAGGCCGATCACCGCCGCCTTGGAGGCCGAATAGGCGCCGGCGTTGGGATTGCCTTCCTTGCCGGCCACCGAGGCGACATTGACGATCCGGCCATAGCCGTTCGTCAGCATGAACGGCACGACGGCCTTGCAGCTGTAGAAGACGCCGTTGACGTTGATGTCGAACACGCGCTTCCAGCTGTCCGTCGGGTACTCGTAAACGGTGGCCGTGGCGCCTGTGATGCCCGCCGAGGCGACCAAGATGTCGATCCGACCCAGGGCGGCGTTGGCGCTCTGGGCGGCTGCCTGCACGGCGACTTCGTCCGACACGTCGAGCGCCGCGGTGTGGCTGGCGCCCACCTCGGCGGCGGCGGTCTTCACGCCTTCCGCGTCCACGTCCCACAGCGAGACCTTGCCGCCCTCGGCGACGATGCGCGCGGCGACCGCCTTGCCCAGGCCGGAAGCCCCGCCGGTAACGACGGCCGTACGGCCCGCAAAACGATTTGCGAAGACGGTGCTCACGCGACGCCTTCCTTGGTCCAGGAGACGACGAGCTGGCGCTGCTCGCCCAGCTTCTCGATGCCCAGGCGCATCTCGTCGCCGGCCTTCAGATAGACGGGCTCAGGCTTCTGGCCCATGCCAACGCCCGGCGGGGTGCCGGTGGTGATCAGGTCGCCGGGCTCCAGCGTCATGAATTCGCTGATGTAGGAAACCAGCTTGCTGATCGGGAAGATCATGGTCTTGGACGAGCCGTCCTGCTTGCGCTGGCCGTTGACCTCCAGCCACATGCCGAGGTTCTGCGGGTCGCCGACCTCGTCCGAGGTCACGAGCCACGGGCCGATCGGGCCGAAGGTGTCGCAGCCCTTGCCCTTGTCCCAGGTGCCGCCGCGCTCGATCTGGAAGGCGCGTTCGGAGACGTCGTTGATCAGGACGTAGCCAGCGACATAGCCCAGGGCCTCGGCTTCCGAGACGTAGCGGGCGCGCGAACCGATCACGACGCCCAGTTCGACTTCCCAGTCGGTCTTCAGCGAGCCCTTGGGCAGCATCACCGGGTCGTTGGGACCCTGGATGCAGCTGACCGCCTTGGTGAAGATCACGGGCTCTTCGGGGATCGGCAGGTTCGACTCGGCCGCGTGGTCGGCGAAGTTCAGTCCGACGGCGATGAACTTGCTGACGCCCGCGACCGGGCAGCCGTAGCGCGGCGCGCCCTCGACGAGGGGCAGGGTGGCCGGATCGATCGACGCCAGGGTGTTCAGACTGGCGGGCGACAGCTGGGCGCCGGTGATGTCGGGCACGTGGCCTGACAGGTCGCGGATCTTGCCGTCGGCGTCGAGGAGGCCGGGCTTCTCGGAGCCCTTGGAGCCGTAGCGGAGCAGTTTCATAGGTCTTGAGCCTTCAGGGAGGACTAGCGGGCGTAAGGCCGGTGCAGACCGACCTCGCGATTGAGTTCGACGCCGAAGCCCGGCGCGTCGGAGAGCTTGAGCTTGCCGTTCACCGGCACGGGTTCGCCGATCAGTTGCGGGTGGAACATCGGCACCACCTCGTCGGCCTTGGGAGCCATCATCAGGAACTCGGCGAACGGGCTGTTATGGCGCGTGATGACGAAGTGGTAGCTGTAGACGGACGAGCCGTGCGGGATCATCAGCACGCCCTTGCTGTCGGCCAGGTTGGCGATCTTGATCAGCTCGGTGACGCCGCCGCACCAGCCCACGTCCGGCTGGATGATGTCGCAGCACTCCATCTCCAGCAGCATGCGGAAGCCCCAGCGGGTGGCTTCGTGCTCGCCGGTGGTGACCAGCATGCCGGGAGGCGCGTTCTTCTTCAGATCGCGATAGCCCCAGTAGTCGTCGGGGCTCAGCGCCTCCTCGATCCACTTGAGGCCATACTCATGGGCCTTGTGGGCCAGCTTGGTGGCGTAGTTGAGATCCAGCGACATCCAGCAGTCGAACATCAGCCAGAAGTCCTCGCCGCAACGCTCGCGCATCGTGGCCAACTCTTCGATGTTCTTACGCAGGCCTTCCTCGCCCTCGGCCGGGCCGTGGTGCAGGGGCATCTTGCCGCCGATGAAGCCCATCTGCTTGGCCAGGTCCGGACGCGCGCCCGTGGCGTAGAAGGTCAGCTCGTCGCGGACCTTGCCGCCCAGCAGGGCGTAGACGGGTTCTTGGCGCAGCTTGCCGAGCAGGTCGTAGAGCGCCAGGTCGACGCCCGAGATGGCGTTCACCACCAAGCCCTTGCGGCCATAGTATTGGGTCGAGAAGTACATCTGGTCCCAGATCTTCTCGACCTCGCTGGGATCGCGGCCTTCCAGGAAGCGCGAGAGGTGCTTTTCGACGATGTAGGCGGCGGGTTCGCCGCCGGTGGTGACCGCGAAGCCGATCGTGCCGTCCGCGGCCTCGATCTCGACGACCAGCGTGCCCAGCACGTTGATGCCGAAGCTCTGGCGGCTCTGGCGGTACTCGGGATAGCGCGACATCGGCGTGGCGATGTGGTCATCGATCCAGTGACCCGCGCCTTGGTCGTGATAGTCGGCGCCGCCCCCCCGGACGACGAAGGCGCGGACGTGCTTGATGACCGGGAACGCCATGAACGACGAGGCTCCAACCTATTGGGTGGCCGTTTCGACGACCCCCGGGACGAGGAAGCCCATCCGCCGAATATTTTCGGCAAGACTGGACGCGGTTTGCCCGCGCCTACCTCCCCAATACAACCTATGACACGCTAACGGTTCACTTGGCTCGTCGGCGATGAGAGTCGCCACGCGCCCGCTTGCCTTGCGTTCCACAATATGAGAGGTAGTGCTATAAAATGAAACGAGCGTCAAGGGGAACGGGGACGATGGCGGGGGACGACAAAACGGCGCCCAAGTCTCCGAGCGGCAGCCAGACCCTGTTCCGCGGTTTGGATCTTCTGGACGTGGTCGCCGAGTCCGGAACCATCGCGTTGCCAGCGCTCGCCAAGCAGCTGGGCCTGACCCGCAGCACGACGCACCGCCTCGCCACCGCCCTGGTCGAGCGCCGGCTCCTGTCGCAGGCGCCGCGCGAGGGCTATAGCCTGGGCTCCAAGCTCCTGGAGCTCGGCTATCTGGCCAGCCAGCAGATGGACCTGCCGCGTATCGCGCGGCCGCATCTCGAAAAGCTCTGGGAAGACACCGAGGACACGGTGCACCTGGGCGTGCTGGACGATGACCGGGCGCTCTATCTCGACAAGCTGACCGGCCGACGCCGGATCAACATCAGCTCGCGCGTGGGCGATCGCCAGCCGATCCGCTCGACGGGCCTGGGCAAGGCGCTTGTGCTGGATGAGCGCGAGGACCGCTGGCGTACGCTCTATCGCTCCGAAGGCCCGCCCGCGCCAGGCGCGCCCGACGAAGCGCAATGGATCGACTGGATGCGCGACTACGCCCAGCGCGGAGTCGCCTTCGACCTGGAAGAAAACGAGGACCGCATCCGCTGCGTCGCCGCGCCGATCCGCGGGGCCTCGGGCCAGATCGTCGGGGCGATCAGCGTCTCCGGCGCGGCCCAGTACATGGACGACGACCGCATGAAGGCGCTTGTGGACGACGTCCGCGACACCGCCAACGCCATCGGTCGCGATCTCGGCTGGAACGGCAAGAGGACCACCGTCGGCAAGCGCTAGGCGGCGGTAACGGAGTGGAGGAACGATGCTTCTGAAGGACAAGGTGGTGCTGGTGACCGGCGCCTCGCAGGGGATCGGCAAGGCCGCCGCGATCGGCTGCGCCCGGCACGGCGCGGACGTGGCGATCAACTACCATTCCGACGAAGCGGGCGCGGCCGACGCCGTGCGCGAGATCGAAGCGCTTGGCCGTCGCGCGATCGCCGTGAAGGGCGACGTGGCCGAGGTCGACACCGCCCAGGCCTTCGTTCAAGCCGCCGTGCAAGCGTTCGGCAAGGTCGACGTGTTCGTCAATAACGCCGGCATCTGTCCGTTCCACGCCTTCCTCGACATGCCGCCCGAGGTCATGGAGCGGACGATGAAGGTCAACCTGTTCGGCGCCTACTACATGGTCCAGGCGGCCGCCAATCAGATGGTCCGTCAAGGCCACGGCGGCGCGATCATCGCCGTCAGCTCGATCAGCGCGCTGGTCGGCGGCGGCATGCAGACCCACTACACCCCGACCAAGGCCGGGGTGCACAGCCTGATGCAGTCGACGGCCATCGCGCTGGGCAAGCACGGCATCCGCTGCAACTCGGTGCTGCCGGGCACAATCGAGACCGCCATCAACAAGGAAGACCTCTCCGACGTCGCCAAGCGCGAATACATGGAAGGCCGCATCCCGCTGGGACGCCTGGGAGAGCCCGACGACCTGGCCGGGCCCATCGTGTTCCTGGCCTCGGATCTCGCCAAGTACGTCACCGGCGCGGCCCTGCTGGTCGACGGCGGCGCCTTCGTGAACCTGCAGTAGGCCGATGATCGTCTCCTCCACGACCGACTTCCGCGAGGCGGCGCGACGCAAGCTGCCGCGCTTCCTGTTCGACTATATCGACGGCGGCGCCTATGCCGAGCGGACGCTTCAGCGCAACGTCTCCGACCTGGCCGACATCGCTTTGCGCCAACGGGTGCTGAAGGACGTCTCGGCCGGCGATCCCTCGACCACGCTGTTCGGCGTCAAGCAGGCCCTTCCGGTCGCCCTGGCGCCGGTCGGGCTGACGGGCATGTATGCTCGCCGGGGCGAAGTCCAGGCCGCCCGCGCCGCGGCTAAGAAGGGCGTGCCGTTCTGCTTGTCCACCGTGTCGGTCTGCGACGTCGACGAGGTCAGCAAGGCCTCGTCCGCGCCCATCTGGTTCCAGCTCTATGTTTTGCGCGACCGGGCGTTCATGCGCGACCTGCTGGTCCGTGCGCGAGACGCCGGCGCCACGGCCCTGGTGTTCACGGTCGACATGCCGGTGCCCGGCGCCCGCTACCGCGACGCCCACTCGGGCATGAGCGGCCCGAACGCCGCCGCCAGACGGATCGTCCAGGCGATGTTCAAGCCGTCCTGGGCCTGGGACGTCGGCGTGATGGGCCGTCCCCACACGCTCGGCAATGTCGCGCCGGTGCTGGGCGAGAACTCCGGCCT
Source organism: Caulobacter sp. CCH9-E1 (assembly GCF_001556515.1). GTDB lineage: Bacteria > Pseudomonadota > Alphaproteobacteria > Caulobacterales > Caulobacteraceae > Caulobacter. The sequence continues at coordinate 35,131 of NZ_LSJA01000098.1, forward strand.
CGAGGACTTCATGGGATGGCTGGGGGCGAACTTTGATCCGTCCATCCAGTGGAAGGACCTGGAGTGGATCCGCGACCTCTGGAAGGGGCCGTTGATCATCAAGGGCGTGCTCGATCCGGAGGACGCCAAGGCCGCCGCCGACATCGGCGCCGACGGGGTGGTGGTCTCCAACCATGGCGGGCGACAGCTGGACGGTGTGCTGTCCAGCGCCCGCGCGCTGCCGGCGATCGCCGAGGCGGTGGGAGACCGGCTGACCGTGCTGGCCGACAGCGGCGTGCGTTCGGGGCTCGACGTCGTGCGAATGCTGGCTCTGGGCGCCAAGGGAGTCCTGCTGGGCCGCGCCTTCGTCTACGCCCTGGCCGCGCGCGGTGAGGCGGGCGTGACCCAACTGCTGGACCTGATCGAGAAGGAGATGCGCGTCGCCATGGCCCTGACCGGCGTGCGCGACGTCGCCAGCATCGACCGATCCATTCTCGCGGAGTTGAAGTCGTGATCGCCGCTCTCGCGCTCGCGGCCGCCGTCGCGGCGACGCCGCCACGCGTCGTCATCGCCAGCGACTCCACGGCCGCCAACTACAGCGCCGAGCGCTACCCGCAGATGGGCTGGGGCATGGTGCTGAAGTGCTCGCTGGACCCGAATGTGGAGGTCGTAAACCTGGCGCGCGGCGGTCGCTCGACCAAGACCTTCATCGAGGAGGGGCTATGGGACCAACTGGTCGCTCAGCTCCGCCCCGGCGACACGGTGCTGATTCAGTTCGGCCACAACGACGCCGACACCAAGAAGATGGAGCGCCATACAGATCCGAACGGCGCCTACGACGTCAATCTGCGGCGCTTCGTGGCCGACGTCCGCAAGGCCAAGGCGACGCCGGTGCTGGTCACCCCGATCGCCCGCTGGATGTGGGAGAATGGCGAGCCCAAGGACGCCCACGGGCCATACGCAGCGACGATCCATCGTGTGGCCGCCGACCTGAAGGTTCCGCTGGTCGACCTCGATGGCGACATGATGGCGGCGCTGAAGGCGAGGGGAGAGCTCGCCTCGCAAAGGCTCTATCTCCAGTACAAGCCCTATGACCACGTCGCGCGCTATCCCGAAGGGATCGCCGACGACACCCACATCAACGAGGCGGGGGCGCGTCTCGGCGCGGCGCTGGTTGCGACGCGGCTGGCGAGCCTGAAGCTGCCGATCTCGCGTCACGTTCAACCGGCGTCCGTCGCCGGTCAGCCGCGACTGGGCGGCCCCAGCTGTCCGGGAGACTGACCATGAAGCGCTCACCCGCCGTTCTGACCTTGGCGGTCATAGCGGTCGTCCTGACGACCGGACCCAGCCTCGCGGCGCCGAAGCCAAAACCCGCCGTGGCGGCCGCGCCGCTTTCCACCTGGTCGGCGGCGTGGTTCAGCGCGCCGCTGCCGCCGGCGGCGGTGGCCCGGCCGAACGAGGTGCGAGCCTTCACGGACGCCACCGTTCGCCAGGTCGTCAGGCTCAACCTCGGCGGCGACGCCGTCCGCCTACGGCTGACCAACGAACTGAGCGAACGGGGCCTGAAGGTCGGCGCGATGACCGTCGCGCTGGCGGACGCCGACGGGAAGCTCAAGGGGACGCCCGTTCCCGTCACCTTTGGCGGAAAGTCCGAGGCTTCGATGCCCCCCGGCGCGCCGCTGCTCAGCGATCCGATCGCGCTGCCGGTCAAGGCCATGGACCACCTGTCCGTCTCGACCTTCTATGTCGAGCCGACCGCGCCGGCCGGACACCGCATGCGCCTGTTCGTCTCGCCGCCCGGCAACCACGCCGGCAAGCGCGAGGTCCCCGGCGAGCAGGCTCTGCGCGGCCCCGGCCTGATCTCCGGCGTCGAGGTGCGCGGCGCCAGCCAGAGGCCCGTGATCGTCGCCATCGGCGACTCGATCACCGAAGGCGCGCGATCCACGCCCGACGCCAACATGGGTTGGCCCGAGCAGCTGGCGGCGCGGCTCGCGGCGCGCGGCGTCGATGTCGCCGTAGTCAACGCCGGGATCAGCGGCGGCCGGGTGCTGCGAGAAGGGGCGGGCCCCAGCGCCCTGACCCGCTTCGATCGCGACGTGCTTTCGATTCCGGGTCTATCCAGCGTGGTCCTGCTGGAGGGTATCAACGATATCGGTCGCCCCGCCCAGCCGGGCTACGCCAGCGAGACCGTCACCGCCGACGATCTGATCGCCGGCTATCGCCAGCTGATCGCGCGGGCCCACGCGCGCGGCGTGAAGATCCTGGCCGGCACGCTGCCGCCGTTCGAGGGCGCGATGTACTTCCACGCCGCCGGCGAGGCGACGCGCCAGGCGGTCAATGCCTGGATCCGGACCAGCGGCGAGTTCGACGGCGTCATCGATTTCGACGCGGCGATGAAGGATCCCGGCAAGCCGTCGCGAATGCTGGAAGGCCTGCACAGCGGCGACTTCCTGCATCCTGGCGACGCCGCATGGCCGAGGTGGCGGACAAAGCGCTGTTCGGCGGTCGTTGAGGCCGGCTCAGGGCCGCGTCTTGGCGATCTCCACCGCATAGACCTGGTTGGCGCCGTGCATGTTCGAGCGGAACACCAGCCACTTGACGTCCGGCGTGAAGTTGACGTTCGGCTCCAGCCGATAGTCGTGGCCGCGCATGTCGACCAGGCGCTCGGACTCCAGGACGCCGGGGCTGATCAGGTGCTCGGCGCCGGGCGCGTGGATGCCCGCCACGTCCGGAATGGCGCGCGGCTTGAGCAGCACGATCCATTTGCCGTCGGAGGCGTGGGCGACCATCTCGCTGTCGCCGCCGTCGCCGGCGAAGAGCTTGCCGTCGGGCGACGAGTTGAAGTGAACCGACCAGTCATTGCGCTGGACGTGCAGCCAAGTTCGCTTGCTGGTCGCGATCTCGTAGCCCGCGACCCAGAAGTCCTCGCCGCGCGGGGTCTGCAGATCGTACCAGACGGTCTTGCCGTCGGCGCTGAACCACTCGTGGCCAGCGATCTCCATGTTCATGGTGCGGGTGTGGATCTTGACCGGCGCGTCGCCCGTCTTGTCGGTCCGCACCAGCCATAGCCGATCGACCTTGTGCCACGGCCCCTCGTGGCAGAACATCAGGAGGCCCGGATCGGTCGGCGAGAACTGCAGGTGGTTCAGCCAGTCCGCAGCCTGATGCACGACCTTGCGCTCGCCGGTGACCGTGTTGATCGTGAAGATCTCCATCGGGATGCGGCTGTCCAGGCGCGCATTCAGCTGCACCTCGCGCCCTTCGGCGTAGGACAGATCCTTTCCGTCGGCGCTTTTGACGTCGTCCGGGTTCTTGGGGAGGGCGTCGGCCAGGTTCGGCGGGATCGGGACGTCCGTGCGGACGGCGACGCCGGCCAGCAGGGTTTCGTCCGCATTGATCGTCTGGAAGCCGCCGCGATCCACCTTGGCGACCTCGCGGGTGACCTTGGTGTAGGGATCGGCGGCCATCACGACCTTTGGGCCCATGGGATCGGCGGTCAGCGCCTTCTCGTAGTAGACCGCCCCCGTCTTGCGGCCGACGAACAGCAGCTTGACCTTACCCTCGACGATCCTGGTCAGGGCGCGGGTCTTCAGGTCCATCGCCGTGACGCCGGTCGGCGTCGCGAAGACCAGCCGGTCGCCCTTGGGCGTATAGGCGTTGTAGTTGAAATAGAGGCTGGAGCTGCCGGGCTCGCGCGACAGGCGGACGATCCGGTGGCCGGTGGCCTTGTCGACCCACTCCACCGGCGGCTCGGGCGCGCCGGGCTTGGCAGTGGTCTGCAGGTCTTGGGCCAGCGCCAAGCCCGCCAGCAGCAGGGCGGCCGCGCCGCCGATCAGGAACGACTTCATTGCGAGGCCTTGCGGGTTACGATGGCCGCTGGCTTGGGCGTCTCCATGCCCTCGCCGAGATGGAAGCTCGTATGCGGCGGCTGGTTGTAGGCGGTGTTCTGCCAGGCGATCGAGACGCGGTACTGAGGATCGTGCATCAGTGTCGCCAGCCGCCGCTCGGTGGGGTAGGGCGTGACGTAAATCCGCAGCGACCTGTTATCTTCCGCCCGCAGGATCAACTCTTCGCGCCAGTCGCCCAGGATGTCGGCCGACAGCGTCGGCGTGGCCTTGGTGCCGTTGTTCGAGGTCATGCCCTCGGCGGTGAGCAGCGGGACCGACTGGCCGGTCTTCCAGTCCCACTTGCTGATCTGGTTCCTGTCCAGCAGTTCCCGCAGCTCGTCGCCGTCCCACCAGATCGCGAAGTTGCTCTGGCGCGGATGCTTCACGCCTTCGATGACCTTGCCTTGGGCGGTGTAGAGCGCGTCCTGATTCGAGCCCCAGGCCTCGTCTCCAGAGAAGCGCGGATCGATGTCGGCGGCTAGGCCCCGCCCGGTGTCGTGATCGGTCGGCGTGCTCCAAAGAACCTTGCCGGTGCGCGCGTCCAACATGGCCGCGCCGACGCCGCCATTGGCCTTCGGGCTCTCGTGGACGCCGAACTTCTCCAGGCCCGGATGCGTCGGATCGAGGTCGCCCACATGCATGGCGTCGCCATGGAACAGGCGGGCGCTCCACAGGCCCTCGCCATTGTCGTCGATCGCCATGGAGCCGTAGAGGATCTCGTCGCGGCCGTCGCCATCCACATCGGCGACGCTGAGCTGGTGGTTGCCCTGGCCGCCATAGGCCTCGTTGCCAGGGGCGGCGCTGTCGAACAGCCAGCGCTGGGTCAGCTTGCCGTCGCGATAGTCCCAGGCGGCGATGGTCGAGCGCGCGTAGTAGCCGCGTCCCATGATGATGCTGGGCCGCTGGCCGTCCAGATAGGCCGTGCCGGCCAGGAAACGATCCGAGCGGTTGCCGTAGCCGTCGCCCCAGACCTGCGTCATCTGCTCGACGCTGGGCGCGTCCGTGCGCGGGTCGCGCGGGGGCGAGTAGGGCGCGCTGGCTAGCGCCTTGCCCGTCGCGCCTTCGAAGATGGTCAGGAACTCGGGGCCCTTGAGGATCCGACCCTGAACCTTGGCGACCTTGGTCCCGTCCGGCTGGACGAAGGCGCCGGTGCGGTCGGCCTGGGGGCGCTCGCCGCCGGTCTCGCGCCAGTCGGCGTTGGGATCGCCCAGCGCTTTGCCGGCCCCGTCGATCGTCCCGTCGCTGGTGCGCACGGCGATCTCGGCCTTGCCGTCGCCGTCATAGTCATAGACCTCGAACTGGGTGTAGTGCGCGCCGGCCCGGATATTGCGGCCAAGATCGATGCGCCACAGCCGCCGCCCCTCCAGCGTATAGGCGTCGAGATGGACGTTCCCGGCATAGCCGCCGAAGGCGTTGTCCTTGGAGTTGGTCGGGTCCCACTTCAGAACGATCTCGTAGCGACCGTCGCCGTCCAGATCGCCGACGCTGGCGTCGTTGGCCGTATAGGCATAGGCCTCGCCGGCCGGTGTGACACCGCCCGGCGGCGGCTCGATCGGGATCGAGAGATAGCCTTCGGCCCAGACCTTGGCGGGCGCGCTGGCGGGGCCTTCCTGGCCCTTGCTGACCGGCCGCACCGTGTAGATCCCGGCGCCGGGCCTCCTGTCGACGAAGTTCGTGGCCCCGGTCAGCGGCTTGGCGTTCAGCTTCCGGCCATCGCGATAGACGTTGAAAGCCGCGCCGCTCGGATCGTCGCCCAGCAATCGCCAGCTGACCAGCACGCCGCCATCGACCGCCGGAACCGCCACGACGCCCCGATCCAGCGCCTCCATCCAACGCGGCGCGGCTTGAGCGGCGGCGCTGGCCTGCAGCAAGGCCAGGGCGCAGGCGCCGGCGCCGAGTCGGGTTCGGAAGAGCTTGTGCATGGCGGCCTCCCTCAAGCCTACGCGATCCCGCGACCGCCTGGTGGCGGCTTCTGGAGGCCGTGCGCGCGCCTGATCGGGACGTCGCGGTTACACCATGAAATCGTCGTTTTGTCTTCCCATAAATTGCATTGACATCTCAATATATGGCACTTAGGAATTTGTCCTAACAATGAGCCGTTGTGCGTGGAGCGCGTCCCATGGGGCGAGCTCCCGCGCCACAGGCGTCCGGTCGTCCTCAGTCGGGCGACAAGGCCATGTAAGGGAGGGGCAACATGAAGTTCTCGACGGCTCGTCGCCGGAAGGCCGCCGCCACCGCGTCTATCCTGGCGCTGAGCGCCGGCATCGCCATCGCCGATCAGGCTGCGGCCCAGACCGCGCCCGCCAGCAACTCCGAGGCGACAGTCGTCGAGGAGATCGTGGTTGGCACCCGCGCCAGCCTGCAGTCCGCGATGAATCGCAAGAAGCGCGCGGGCACCATCTCCGACTCGATCGTCGCCGAGGACATCAGCCAGTTCCCCGACAAGAACGTCGGCGAGGCTCTGGGGCGCATCACTGGCGTACAGCTGGCGCGCGACTTCGGCGAAGGCAGCGCGGTGTCGATCCGCGGCGTCGAGCCCGACCTGAACCGGGTCGAGATCAACGGCATGAGCACGTTGTCCACGGCTGGCAACCTGCAGGTCTACGGCGGCGGCGGTCGTTCCAACGATTTCCGCGAGCTGGCCTCGGAGCTGGTCGCGTCCATCGACGTGTTCAAGGGCTTCACCGCCGACATGACCGAAGGCGGCGTCGGCGGCACGGTGTCGGTCAAGACCCGCAAGCCTCTGGACTTCAAGAAGCCGACCCTGTCGCTGACGGCCTCGGCCCAGAACCTCGACACCGCCAGCAAGTGGCGGCCGCGGGGGAACCTGTTCGCCGCGACCCGCCTGCTGGATGGCCGCCTGGGTCTGATGGCGAACGTCACTTACGACAAGGTCGACACGCGGGGCGACTATGTCCGCAACACGTCGTGGGGCCGGTTCGCCGACTTCGACAACTCGGCCAACAAGACGGTCGACTACTACAGCACCGCCTACAACGCGCAGATCAACGCCTTGGCCAAGGGCGTGACCACGGCGGCAGGCTGCAGCACGCTGACCACGCCCGACGCCACCCAGATTTCGACCACCAACCTGCGCACCGCTTGCCTTTCGCAATGGTACGATTACGCCCCGCGCACCGCGCGTTATGGCGTCTGGACTCGGAACGATGAGCGCATCTCCGCCGAGTTCACCGTCCAGTACCGCTTTACCGACAAGATCGACGCCTGGGTCAGCTACAATCGCAACGAGCGCAAAAACCGTCTCAACGACATCAACTACGGCACCGACTTCACGTCGGTCACGCGTCTGCGTAACGCCGCCTCGGCCACAGCCTGCTCGGCCACCGACACGACGGCGTCGTCGGTCAAGGTCGACGCCAACCACAACGTCACGTCCTACACGCTGGGCAATTGCCTGACCACGTCGGCCGCCGGCGGCTACGGCGGGTTCGGCATCAGCGCCCGCGATTTCTCGAACGACACCAGCAGCAACTACTACAACTTCGGCGCCAACTACCGCGGCGACCGCCTGCAGGTGGAGTTCCAGGGCTCCAAGGCCGACACCAGCAACGTCGCTCAGACCAACAATGTCAGTGTAACCTTCGACACGCCCGGGATGGCGGTGACGCTGGACCCGGCGACCGGCAATCCGTCGTTCGCCTTCGCGAGCGGCTACAGCCCGTCCGACGCCTCGGCGATCCGCCAGTGGCAGATTCAATACCGTCCATCCAACGCGGCCTCTAAGGAAGAGCAGTACAAGCTCGACTTCGACTACGACACGCGCCTGCCGTTCATCCCGAAGATCGAGTTCGGCGGTCGTGCGACCGACTTCTCGACCAAGGGCTATGGCTACGGCGGCTTCATCCTGAACGCCGGCTCGAACCCATACTCGACCGCCGACGACACCGTCATCTACTCGAACGCCGTCAACTCGACGGCCACGATCCTGTCGTCCCAGGCGCTGGATCAGACCAGCCCGGTCAACGCTTCGGCGGCTTCGACGACGGGTTACTGGTCGACGACCGAGACCTGGTCGCGCGCCTTCTCGAATTCGGTCTTCGCTCAGGCGATGACGGGCCTGCCCAGCGACTTCTATTTCGGGGGCGGCTCGATCCCGTCGACCTGGAACTATCCCAACTTCAGCTCGGTAGCGCAGTACCTCGATACTTCGCACTTCAACCTGAACAATCTCGAGCGGACCACGGGCAGCGATGGCAAGAGCTATGGCCAGTTCCCGTACTACATCGCCGAGAAGACCGACGCCCAGTACCTGAAGTTCAACTACGAGTTCCCGCTGGGCGCCTACGACGTCGAAGGCAACTTCGGTTGGCGTCGGGTCCACACCGAGACTTCGGGCAGCGGTGTCTCCACGCGTCAGCAGACCTATGCGGCTACTAACGGCGGCTCTTCGACGACCTACACAATCGGCAACTCGCTCGCGAGCATGAAGAAGAGCTACACGGTGTGGCTGCCGAGCTTCAACGCGGGACTGTGGGTCATCCCGAACCGGCTCACCGCTCGCGCGGGCTTCGCCCAGCTGATGGCCCGTCCGCGGATGGACTTCCTGATGCCGACGGTGACCTGCACCACCGACAACTCGCCCGACGCGAACGGCGAGTTCGACGAACCGAGCTGCAACGCCGGCAATCCGGAGCTGAAGCCCTATCGCGCCAACCAGTACGACCTGTCGTTCGAATACTATCCGAACCAGGACACCCAGGTCTCGGTCGGCCTGTTCAAGAAGGATATCGAGTCGTTCTACGTCTCCAGCCGCACCTTGATCGGTAAGCGCGACGTGTACGGCGATGGTACGCTGTACAACTACAACACCTACATCAACGGCGACGGCGCCAAGATCTCGGGCGTGGAAATCACGGCCAAAACCGCTTTCACCTTCCTGCCGGGCTTGCTTTCGGGCCTCGGCGTCGACGCGAACTACACCTACCAGAAGGCCAAGAACGTCCGCCTGTACTCGCAGCTCGACGGCTCGCCGCTGCCGTTCCCGGGCCTGTCCTCCGACAGCGCCAACCTGACGGTCTGGTACGACAAGGGTCCGATCAACGCCCGTCTGGCCTACAACTACCGGTCCAAGTATCTGGTCTCGGCGGCCGATAACTCGGGCCAGCCGGTCTACCGTGACCCGACCGGCTATCTCGACGGCAAGATCACCTGGAAGCCGCAGCAGCTGTTCGGCGTCCAGAACATCTCGTTCTTCGTCGAAGGCAAGAACCTGACCAAGGAAGAAGAGCGCTCGACCGCTGGCGACATCCGCCTGACCGAGCTCGGCTATTTCGGCCGCCGATTCTTCGTTGGCATGGGTCTGAAGTTCTAGGGCGCGACTAGGAGCGAGGCGCGGCGGGCGCCTCGCGCCTTCGTTTTGCTTTTCGCGACCGGAAAGAAGCCGGCCGGGGACTTCCGCCCCGCGCCGGCCTTTTTTTCTGCGTGGGTTGTCAGCGGCCCAGGCGGGTAACCGCAAAGTCTCGGATGCGCAGATGGCTCTGCGTGGTCCGCAGGCCGAACCAGCCGCGGCGATAGGGCGCTGGATCGTCGAGGTCGAATAGCCGCCGGCCGTCGCTCCAGTATTCGATGCGCGAACCGTCGGCGACGAGCCGCACCGAAGTCCAGCGGTTGGGAGTCAGCATCTCGTCCGGCGCGCCGTGGTCGTGGCGCGGCAGCAGCGGGCGTTCGCCGGGGCGACCGACATAGCGCCGGAAGCGGGTGGTCGTATTGCCGTTGCCGCCCTGACCGACATAGTAGGTCTCCAGGGTGTCGTAGTCGGCGAAGGCGCCGCTTCGGCGATGCTTCAACGGCGAGCCGCCGCCGACCTCGCGCGCCATCCAGAAGGCGTTCAGGTCGCTGACCCGATCGTAGGGGCCGCCCTCGGACACCGCCATGGCCTGGTAGGTGATCGCGATCGGGCCGACCAATTCGGGCTTGAACCAGGCCGTCAGGCCCGCCGGCGTCATTATATCCAGCACGCCGTCGCGCGCCGTCACGACAGCCGGCTTTTCCGCCTCCACGACCCATTGGCCAAGGCTCTGGCGGAAATCGTCGGCGAACAGGCGGCTTGGCGGCGGCTCCGCGGCGAAAGGTGTCGCGGCGAGGCTTGCCAACAGGCTGCGGCGGTCGAGCATCAGGCGGTCTCCGTCTCGCGCACGTTCTCGAACAGGCGCGTCGGGCGCGGGTCCGGTGCGACGGTCTCGATCACGAGGTTTTCGATCTTCAGGCCGTCCACGTGCCGCGCCCACAGGCCGTGGGCGGGGGAGGGGCCGAACATGCTGGGCTCGGGATAGGCTTGCGGCAGGTCACCGGGCCGCCGTTCGGCCCATGCGGGCGATCCGCCGCCCCTATAGGACAGGCGGATGTTCGACAGGGTGACATCCTTGATCGGCGAGTCTGGCAAGCCGGCGATCGTGGCGGCGTAGTCCGGCAGGATGTCGGTCGCCTCGATGTCGCGCAGGACGATGCCGCGCATCGCGCCCAGGGGCGCGCCCTCCGGCCCTCGACGTCGGTCGCCGACGCGCAGGAAGATCGGCGCGGTGGTGACCTCCCGCATCACCAAACGCTCGGCGACGACGTTCTCCATCGTCCCGCCGTCGACCACCTCCAGCGCCAGGCCGCGCGACCGGTTGAAGCGGCAGTCGCGGATGACGATGTCGCGAAAACCGCCGTTCGACTCCGTGCCCAGCTTGATGCGGCCGGTGACGCGGTCCTGGTCGGGCGCGAGCTGCTGGGTCCGGCCGAAGGTTCCGTCCAGCATCGTGCCGAGATCGAAGCCGCTGACCTCGCAGTGCTGGATAGTCACGCGCTCGGTGGGGATGACCTCGCCCAGGGCCAGCGAGCTTTTCAGCACGATGGCGTCGTCGTTGGGACTGTTTACGCGACACCCGGACACCAGCACGTCCCGGCAGGCGTCGATGTCCAGCCCGTCGCGATTGGTGTCGATGAGGAGGTCGCGCAGCACTAGGTCCTCACATCCCGTGGCCAGCACCGCGAAGTGGCCGCCTCGGAAGATCGTCAGGCCCTCGATCCGCGCCCGCCTCACGCGCTTGAGAGCGATGGTCTTGTTACCGAGCCCCGCCATCGCCTCGATCGCCGGCGACAGCTCGGCCAGGGTCTCCGCGGACAGGCCGGCCATGCTCAGCGGAAACTCGCCGGCTTGGCGCGACCAGCGCGAGCCTGGGCCTTCGCGGGTGAGGCCAGCGCCGTCGATGAGGCCGGGACCCAGGATCGCGACGTCCTCGAGATCCTCGCCCCAGATCAGGCTGTTGCGCCAGTGGCTGTGCCCGAAGTCCTGCCAGCGATCGTGCGGATTGGGCTCGGCCGGATCATAGGCGCCGCCGTGACGCGCCGGATCGGCCGCCTCCAGCACGCATCCTTCCTCCAGCCGCAGGGTGACGCCGCTGAGCAGCCGGATCGAGAAGGACAGATGGCGACCCGCCGGCAGCACCACCTCGCCGCCGCCGCGTGCATGGGCATGGACGATCGCCGCGTTGATCGCGTCGGTCGCCAGGGCGGGACCGCCTCGCGTCATGCGTAGAGACCATGCCGTCGAAAGAAGACGTCCAGCGCCAGCATGGACGGGGCGATCTGGCCATCCGGCCCCTTCAGGCCAAAGCCGTGGCCGCCGACCTCCTGCAGGTGCATCTCGACGGGGATCTTCCTGGCGCGGAGGGCTTGCCACATCAGGACGCTGTTCTCGACCGGGACCACCTTGTCGTCCGCCGCGGCGGCGATGAAGGTCGGCGGGGCGTCGGCGGGCACGTGCTGCTCGGCCGACACGGCCTGGCGCTGGGCGTCTGTCGGGTTCGGGCCCAGCAGTTGCTTCAGCGACTGGCCGTGGGCGTAGGGCGCCGTACCGGTGATCACGGGATAGAACAGGCCGGCCGCGAAGGGACGGGTCGGCAGCTTGTCGGCCTCGTCGACCGGCGCGTAGGTCTCACGACCGTACTGGGTGGCGAGCCGCGCGGCGACGTGACCGCCAGCGGAGAAGCCGATCACCGCGACCTTGGCCGGATCGACGCCTAGCGAGGGCGCGCGCGCCCGGATCAGCCGGATGGCGCGCTGAGCATCCTGCAGCGCCACGTCGGGACCGGCCTCCCAGCCGTCGGCGGGTAGGCGGTAGTCCATGACGAAGGCGGTGATCCCCAGGCTGGCCAGCCACGCATCGATCGGGCCGCCGTTCTTGCCGACCGCCACGCGCACATAGCCGCCGCCGGGAATCATCAGCACCGCCGCGCCGTTCGGCTTGGCGGGGCGGCGCATGGTCAGCCAGGGCTTGGTCACGTTCAGGAACGCGGTGTCGTTTGGATCACCGCCCGGCGTGCGCAGGATCACTTGCTCGGTGACGGTGACCTTCTCGCCGCCGGGCGCGCCCTGGGGCCAAAGGTCCACGGTCTCGACGGCCGACGGCGCGTTCTGAGCGCGAGCGACGACGGGCAGGGCGGCCATGCCGGCGGCGAGGGCCAGCACGGCGCGGCGGTCAGTTTCCACGGAGCTGCTCCTGGCTGGCGGCCGCGCTGGGCGGCAGGGCGAAGGTGTCGGGCGAAGGCGGACGGGCCGGGTCAAACGGCGCCAAGTCGGTCGCCAGGTGCGCGGCCAGGGCGGGAACGCTGGCGCGGAGGCCTTCCACCACGCAGCGCGCCAGTTGATAGGCGCCGTAGTTGTTGTGGTGAGTCAGGTCCTTGCCCCCGTCATTGAACGCCTTCCAGGCCTCCTTGGGCCCGAGCGCCTCGTAGAACACGGCGCTCATGGCGTGCAGGTCGATCAGCGGAACGTCCAGCGCGTGCGCCGTCTCGCGCATGGCCTTGGGATAGTCGCCCAGCGTGTCGACCACCTTGCCGGCCGCGTCGAAGCGGTGGCGATGCATCGACGTGACGAACACCGGCGTCGCGCCGCGCCGCCGCGCTTCGCCGGCATAGACGCGCAGATAGTCGCGATAGGTCGTGGCGGCCTCGGCGTAGCTCTGCGGCCACTGGGTCTTCTGGTCGTTGTGTCCGAACTGGATCAGCATCCAGTCGCCGGGCTTGATCCGACTGAGGATCTTGTCCAGGCGGCGCTCGATCAGGAACGATTTGAGCGTCTCGCCGGACTCGGCGTGGTTGGCGACCGAGATCTCGGGCTTGAAGAAGCGGGGCAGCATCTGGCCCCAGCCGGCGGCTGGCTCGAAGCGCTGATCGGTGACGGTGGAGTCGCCGGCCAGGAACACGGTCGGGACGGTGACGGGCTCGACGCGCAGGCGGCGGATGGCGGCGGTCGGGCCGAGAAACTCGAGGGTCAGCTTGTCGTCCCAGTCGTAGCTGCCTTCCTCGCGCGGATTGAGCAGCACCCGGGTCTCGCCCGGCGCGTTCGGCGGCGGCGGGGCGAGATCGGGCCGGCGCACATTGACGACGATTGTCCGGCGCTCGGTCTTGCCCGCGGCGACGGGGACGCTCTCGAGCATCAGCCGTCTGGACTCGGCCTTGACGGTGGTCTCCGAGGCTTTGGCGGCGCCGAGCTCCAGGGTGACGCGATAGTCGCCTTCGGGAACGCGAACCGAGAAGAGTTGGCCAGGGCCCGGCTCCCAGCCATGGTCCGTGGAGGAGTCGTAAGGGGTCCGAGGCGCTGTCTCTAAATCAAAGGCCCACACGGGCGCGACCTCCCTGGCCAGCGAGATGCTAGGCGCGAGCGCGAGGCCCGCCAGCAAGGCGCGCCGATCCAGGATCATGCCGCCTCCCTCGCGCGCAGAGTCCGCTCTCTTGGTAGCGGCGCTCGCTGACGGATTCAATGTCAAAATACAGGATATTGTCCTGTTATGTGGGAATTAAGGGGTGGCTGTTTGCGGCGTATCGTTCGCGACCACGGGGGGCGCCGGACGCGTCGTGCGCCACAGGATCAGGCCCAGGGCGCCCAGGGTCAGCTCGCGCAGTCGTCGCAGCAGCGATAGGGCCATCGCCTGGTCTGGCGAAAGGCCCAGCGCGCCGCCCAGCAACAGATAGCCGCCTTCCTGCACGCCCAGCGCTCCAGGAATGGCGAAGCCCACGACCTTGGCCGTCTGCGCCAGTCCCTCGACGATCAGCGCCTGGACCAGGGTGGGATGCAGGCCCAGCGCCCACATCGACACATAGGTCTCGAAGGCTCCCGCCAGCCAGGCCGCCATGTGCCAGGCCCAGGAAGCGCCGATCTCCTTCCGACGCGCGCCGATGTCGCGAAAGGCGTCGCCCAGCGCGCCGACGCGGCTCGCGATCGCGGTCCAGCGCTGCGAGAACTGTCCGATCCGCTGGCCCACCCCCGCCTTATGGGCGACGAACAGGCTGGCGGCGATCAGCGCCACGACGCTGACCAGGGTCAGGCCGGCCTGCGCCAGGCGCGGATCGCGCAGCGTGACAAGGGCCACCGCCAAGCTGGCCAGGACGAACAGGACCAGACCCACCGTGCCGGCCAGGACGTCGACGACGCAGCTGGCCGTGCTCTCGGCCAGGCTGAGGCCCTTACGAACGGCCAGCTTGGCGCGGACCACTTCGCCGCCGACCTGGGCCACGGGCAGCAAGGCGTTGACGGCCTCCTTGATCAGCCGCAGGCGAAACAGGAAGGGCAGGGAGGGGCGGCGGTCGGGCGGCAGCAGCACTTGCCAGCCGACCGTGGCGAAGAACGTCACCGGAAGGTGGGCCGCGATGACAAGAACGGCCTGCCAGCCGACCTGGGCCAGGATTTCGCGCACGGCGCCGGCGCCGTGGGTGGCCAGAAGGATCGCCAACAGCGCGACGCCGGCGGTCAGCAGCCAGCCTCGCGCCGACGCCCCGCGCTTACCCGCCTTTTCGGTCATGCCGCCGAGCGCGCGCGAGCGGTCGGGGCCGCTCCCAGTTCGCGATAGACGTCCAAGACGGCCGCGCAGATCGCATCCCAGTCGTAGGCGGCGCTGGAGGCGCGGGCCGTCCTGCCGATCCTCAAGCGGCGCAGCGGCTCGGCGATCAGGGCGCGAAGGGCCGCCGCATAGCTCGCCGCGTCCGCGCTCGGCGCCAGGACGCCGTCTTGGCCGTCGGTGATCAGGGCGCTGGTGCTAGGGGCGCGGGGACACAGAACCGCCAGGCCCGCCGCCATGCCTTCCAGGCTGGCGTTGCCGAAGGCCTCGGTCAGGCTGGGATTGAACAGGATGTCGGCGCTGGAGACGGCGCGGCCCAGGGCGTCGCCGTCCAGATGACCGGTGAAGATCGCGTTCGGCGCACGCTCTTCGAGGAAGGCGCGAGCGGGACCGTCGCCGATGATCAGCGGACGGATCGGCTGGTCGGCGAGGAGGGCCAGGGTCTCGGCCAGGACGTCGAGGCCCTTTTCCATGACCAGACGACCCAGGAACGCGACCACGACTTCGTTGTCGGCGATCCCCTGCGACCGCCGCCAGGCCATGTCCTTGCGCTCGGGCGAGAACCGGCCGCGATCGACGCCGCGTCCCCACACCCGCACTCGGTCGCCAAGGCCCTGCTCGCGCAGGAGGTCCGCGATCGGCGCGTTCGGCGCCAGCACACGGTCGCAGCCGCGATAGAAGCGATCCAGATAGCGCTCGACGGTCGGCCGCAGCCAGTCGAGGCCGTAGTAGGATAGGTAGGTCTCAAAGCGCGTATGAAGGCTGGCGACCACAGGCAGTCCGGCGGCGCGCGCCCAACGACCGGCCTGCGAGCCGAGAAGATCCGGGGCCGAAAGATGGACGATGTTCGGCTGAAAGGCGGCCAGGTCGGCCTTCAGGCTGGAGGTCAGGCCCAGCGCCAGGCGATATTCGCTACGCCCGGGGATGGCGACGGACGGCGCCGAGACCAGGTCGCCGGCGGGCTCGAAGGCCGGGGTGTCCGTGGTCGGCGAATAGACGCGGACCGTCGCGCCAGCCTCGATCAGATAGGCCGCAAGGCGATTCAGCGCCTGGTTGGAGCCGTCACGCGTGTAGTTGTAGTTGCCTGAGAAAAGGGCGAGGCGAAGGCCTTCGGCGGGCTTTTCCTCAGCGGGCTGACGAATATTTCTTTCCGCGCGCTGCACGACGCCTCCTGGTCTGACTCCGAGGCCCCCACCCGAATATGACAATGGGCATATGGTGGAATGGTTCAGGTTCCGGAAGGGGAAGGCCATCGGTCATCCCCACAATCTTTGGGGCAAGCTGAACCGAAGCTGAACCATGGGGTGCGGCGGATCGGCTGCCGACAAGAAGCGATCGACCGTTGCCGATTGATCCCCCTCGCGAAAAAAGAAGCCGCCGAGGCTTGCGCAACGGAAGGCGGGCGGCTTTTGAGGGGGCGTGCGGACTTGCCGCGAGGCTGGTTCGTGCTCAGTTATGCGCTCGCGGCCGCCCGGTTCGCGGTCCGACGATTCCTTGCGGGCTATAACAAGCCCCGATCCAGCGAGATTTTTAGAACGACATGCAGCCGGTCAAGACCCTCATCCTCGCCGCCGGTCAGGGCAAGCGGCTGTCGCCGCTGACTGACGATCGGCCCAAGTGCCTGGTGGAGCTGGCCGGCAAGACGGTCCTGGAATGGCAGCTGCGCCATCTGCATCAGGCGGGCGTGCCGGAGGCGGTGGTCGTCACCGGCTTCCGTAGCGATCTGGTCGAGGCCGAGATCGCGCGGCTGTCGCTGCCGGGCATGACGGTTCGCACGCTCTACAACCCCTTCTACAGCGTGACCGACAACCTCGCGACGTGCTGGCTGGCGCGCGAGGAGATGCGCGGCGGGCCGTTCATGATCCTCAACGGCGACACCTTGTTCGAGCCGGCCATCGCCGAGCGCCTGATCAGCGCGCCGGACGCGCCGATCACGGTGACCGTGGACCGCAAGGCGGGCGGCTACGACGCCGACGACATGA
This sequence comes from Caulobacter sp. CCH9-E1, assembly GCF_001556515.1. Lineage (GTDB taxonomy): Bacteria > Pseudomonadota > Alphaproteobacteria > Caulobacterales > Caulobacteraceae > Caulobacter. The sequence goes on from NZ_LSJA01000098.1 coordinate 51,819, forward strand.
AGGTGTTGACCGAGGGCGACGCCCTGCGCGCCATCGGCAAGACGATCACCGAATACGACGCCGAGTCGATCGGCTTCCTGCGCTTCAACACGGAGGGCTCGGCCCTGTTCGTGAAGACGCTGGAGGCGATCATGCGCACGCCCGAGGGGCTGAAGCGCTGGTATCTCAGCGTGATCAACGAGATCGCCCAGAACCACGACGCCGTGCGCGTGCGCTCGATCGAGGGCCTGGACTGGGCCGAGATGGACTTCCCCGAAGATCTGGTCCGCAACCGGGCCCTGACCGCGCAGTGGGCCGCCAAGGAGGCCGAGGCCGTTTAGGCCTCGCCTACCAGTTCCCGAACGAGATCCAGATCGGACGGCTTGTCGACATCGACGGCCGCCAGGCCATCCTGCGCCCGCACGGCGGCCGCCTTTACGTCCGCCAGCCTGCCCAGCCGCGCCACCGCCTCGTCCAGCGTCAGCAGGCCCAGGGCGTAGCGGAGCAGGAAGCTCGGCCCCAGCATGGCGGCGATCTTCCAGGGCTGCTTGCGCAGAGCTTCAACCTTGCGCCAGACGGCGATCACCTTCAGCGCGTTCTCGTTGCGCAGCAGGAAGAGGTTGCAGCCCGAATAGCGGCCGTCGCGGAACTTCAGATAGGTCCGCTTGGTCTGGGGCGCGGCGGCTTGCACGCGCCCTTCCGACGCCAGAAGCACGGCGACATCGGCGTCGGCCGGCGTGTCCGCCACGAACTGTGTGATCCACTCCGGCTTGAGCAGGGCGTGATCCACCGTGGTGACGACCAGGGGAAAGCCCAGGGCCGTCGCGCCATCGGCGACGCTCTGGCTGGGACCTGCCGACGGCGGCAGGACCTTCACGTCGGCGGTGGCGAGCGCCGCGCGGATCGCCTCGTCGTTGGCCGAGACGCCGATCGTCTGCGCGCCAGCGGCCTGGACGGCGCCCAGCACGCGGTCCAACAGCGTCCGGCCCTGCAGGACGATCAGGCCCTTGTGCGTGACGCCGGCATAGGCGGCGGCGGAGTCGACTTTGCCGCCGCGCGATCCGGCCAGGATCAGCGCTTTAAAGCTGGTCACAGAGCCTTCTCGTAGATCCGATAGGTCTTGTAGTGCGTGCCGCCGACATTCTCGGCGATGTGGCACATGGCCGTGTTGTCCTCGAGCACCCACGAGATCTCGAAGCGATTGTAGCCCAGCCCGATCGCCGTATCGCGGCCCGCCTTCATCATCCAGAACGGCAACATGCGGCCGCGTTGGGTGGTCGAGAACTTGCGCTTCACGCCCATCAGCGGAATGCGGGCCGACTTCACGCGCTTGACCTTCAGCCGCCACAGCAGCTTGGCCCAGCCGAACGGCAGCAGCTTGCCGTTCAGGTCGGCGATCGCCTCGTTGACGTTGGGCAGGAAGACCAGGAACCCGGCCGGCTCGCCGTCGATCTCGGCGAACCAGGTCAGGCGCTTGTCGATCACGGCCTTGAGCGCCTTGGCCAACTGGCGGGTCTCGGCCTCGGTCGTGGGGGTGAAGCCCCAGTTGTCCTTCCAGGCGTCGTTGAGGATGTCCGTAAGGGTCTCGACCTCCTCGTCGTACCGGGACATGTCGAGCTGGCGCAGCACCACGCCCGAGGGCAGGCCGCGCTTGACCCGGCGTCGGGCGATCTCGGGGATGTCGCCCGTCTCGTCGGCGATATAGGCGAAGACGTCCTTGGCCTTGACGTAGCCCTGCTCCTCGACGCGCTTGCCGGCATAGGCCGGGTCGTGGCCCATCAGGATCATCGGCGGTGTGTCGAAGCCGTCGACCAGCAGGCCGACCTCTTCGTTGATCGACAGGTTGAAGGGGCCGACGATGTGCGTACGGCCGCGCGCCCGCAGCCAGTCCTCGGCCGTGCGAAACAGGATCTGGAAGACGGCCGCGTCGTCCTCGGCGGCGATCATGCCGAAGTGGCCGTCCAGGCGGCCCGGCGTCGGTTGCGGCGTCAGGCGGTCGATCTGGGCGCTGATCCGGCCGACGTCGCGACCGCCGCGCGTGGCCAGGAACAGCTGCGCCTCGGCATGGGCGAAGAACGGATTGGTCTTCGGCGTCAGGGCCTCGGTCCGCTCCAGGGTCAGCGGGGTGACCCAGTTCGGATCCTTGGCGTTCAGCCGCGCGGGCAGGGCGATGAAGCGCTTCAGCTCGTCTGGCGTCTTGACCGGGATGACCTGCAGGTCGGCGTTCGTGGAGTCGAAAGGCATCACCCCTCCAGGGCCAAGAAGGTGCGCGCCGCCAACGCGCCGAAGATGGCGGGGGCCGCCCACACGGCCAGGATCGGCGACAGGGCGCCGGACTCACCGAGGGCGGTGAGCATGCCGTTCGCGACAAGGAAGAGAAGCCCCGCGCCGAGCCCCGCCGTCAGCAGGACCGCGCCCTGGCCGCTGCGGAAGTTGGCCAGAGCCACGGGCGCGCTCAGCAGCAGCATGACCAGCGAGACGAAGGGGCTGGCGAACGCCGACTGGAAGTGGGTGGCGTAGAAGCTTTCCGGCCGGTCCGAGCCGCCGTTCTCAAGCGCGCGCCGCGCCGTGGCCGCGGTGGGGGCGCTGTCGTCGCCGAACAGGCCCTGGACGTCCTGCGGGCGCAGGGCCGTCGGCCAGCGGGTCGAGGCGGCGGTCGAGGCCTGGGCCAGGTCGCCGACGAAGCGGGTGGTCTTCGGATCTTCCAGAGTCCAGGCGCCGTGGGCGTACAGGGCCTTCGGCGCTTCGACCTTCTCGACCAGAATGCCCTTGGCGTTGCGGCGGAAGATGGTCAGGCCGGCGATCTGGCGGCCGTCCGCCGAGGCGTCGGTACCGATGACCAGGTCGGCCCCAGCGCGGAAGGTGCGGGGCGAGGGCGCCTTGCGCTCGGCGACCGGGGTTGTCTTCTTCCACCAGTCGGCCAGGGCCGGATCGGCGCGCGGCGCCAGGACTTGGCCGCACAGGGCGTCCAGCAGCATGACGACGATGACGGCCGGCAGGGCCATGGCGACGATGCGATAACCGGAAATGCCGCTAGCGCGCATGGCCACCACGGCGCTTTCGCGGGCCAGCTGCGAAAAGGCGAAGAGGCCGCCTGCCAGCACGGCGATCGGGGCGACCTGCTCGAACAGGCGGGGCAGGCGCAGGGCGGCGTAATAGGCCACGCCCGCGATGCCCAGGCCGCGGTCGAGGATGTCGGTGGTGACGTCCAGCAGGTCCAGAATCTGCAGGATGGACATCAGGATCAGCGCCGCGCCGAGGATGCGGGTGGCGACGGTCCGCAGGACGTAGAGCTGCAGCTTCATGCGGGTTGTCGTTTCGGCAGGGGCAGGGCGCGCACCAGGCGCGTGACCAGGTTGTTGACGCGGCGAACCAGACGCGAGACCGGCGTGTCGCCTGGCCTCGTCCGGCTGCCCAGGAACAGCCAGAGAGCGAATCCCGAGAACAGGGCGAACGGGATCCAGATCGCCGGCCCCGCCGCCATCTTGTCCGCCTTGGCCAGGCTTTGCCCCAGCAGCAGGGCGTGCTGGAAGGCCAGCAGCAGTACGCCGGCCATGATCAGGCCCGGCGCGCGGTTGCCGCGTTTGGACGCCAAGCCCAGCGGGAAGGCCAGCAGTGGCAGGAAGGGCAAGAAGGCCGCGCGGGCGATACGGCCGTAGAGCTCGCTGAGCAACGTTCCCTTGGACACCACCGGATTCGGCGACTTGGCCTGCTGGGCCAGCTCGCCCAAGGTGAGCTCGCGCTCGTCGCCGCCGCGATCGCGCAGCAGGACGGCCGCCGCCGCCAGCGGCGTCTGGGTCGTCAGGCTGCTGAAGGCCAGATTGCGATACTCGCCCTTGGCGTCGCGGCCGATGCGGCGACCGTCGCGCAGGTCCATGGTCACGGTCTTGCCGCCGGGATCCAGCTTCAGGTCCGCGGAGGCGGCCGTGATGATCTCTTCCTGGCCCTTGCTGTCTTGCCGGCGGATGAACACCCGGGTCAGGCGCTGACCCGCGATGTCGGCGCTGTCGGCCGTCAGCAGCGAGCCCTTGTCGTCGATGAAGGCGCCGCCCGCCAGACGTCCGTTCCAGCCGGCGTTGATCGCCGCGTGCATCACCGCGCGATAGGCGTATCGGCTGTAGGGCTGCATGTAGCCGAAGACGATCAGGCTGAAGACGCTAAGGAACAGGCCCACGGCCAGGAACGGCGCGGCGATCCGCTCTAGCGACTGGCCGCTGGCCAGCAGGGCGTCGACCTCGGAGCCGTCCGACAGCCTCACGATGACGATGAACAGCGCCACGAAGAAGGCCACCGGCAGGGCCAGGCCCAGATAGTGCGGCACCAGATTGGCGGCGAGCTGGGCGACATAGCCGAACCGCGCGCTGCTTTGCGACAGCGCGTCCAGAAGGCGCAGGATGCGCTCCAGCAGAAGGGCCACCACCGTGACGCCCAGGCAGCCGACCAGCGGCCAGAACAGCAGGCGCAGCAGGTAGCGATCGATCAGCCGCACGGGACCAGCGGACATCGTCTTGGCGCTCACGCTTGGACCCAGGCCTTGGCGAAACGGGCGGCGAGGCGCTCGACCGCGTCGAGCGACAGCTCCACGGCCGAGCCCAGGGCCGGCGCGGCGGGCCAGCCGGCGTCCGGGAAGCTCAGCCCGTCATGCTCGCGCGCGCCCGCATAGCGCGGCAGCACATGGAAATGGACGTCTTTGTCGACCATCATCAGCATCAGGTAATTGATCTTTTCATAGTCGACCTGAGCCTTCAGCAGGCGCTCAATGCCGGCCACGGCGACCTGCAAGTCCGCGAAGGCGGCGGGACTCACCTCGGAGAACGCCTGGACAGCTTCCTTGCACACCAGCACCAAAGACCCAAATGTCGGCTGCTTGGGGCGGAGCAGAATCAGCCAGTGATCGGTCTCCGCGATCTTGGAACCGGGATAGCCGAACGCCAGAGCGGTGGGATTGGTCATGAGAAAGCCGGGAACTTCAGGCTGGTGTCGCCTGGGCGTAACAATAGGGATGCGGCGTTTTAGATGAAAGCACCATCCGTTCTCATCGGCGCGATCTTCGCGACTTTGGCGGCGGGTTCGGCGAGCGCCGAGGGGCTTGCCGCGCCTCTGACCGACAAGGACTGCGTCGGCCGCAAGGGCGACGTGCGGTTGATCGTGCAGGTCGGCGCGCTGCGCTCGAACGCCGGCGAGGTGTCGATCACGGTCTATCCATCTGATCCGGATCGCTTTCTGGTTCCGCGCGGCAAGCTGCTGCGCCAAAGGGTCAAGGCGTCCGCGCCGATGACCCAGGCCTGTTTCAACCTGCCCGTCGCCGACGCCTATGCGGTCGAGGCCTATCACGACGTCGACGCCGATCGGCAACTGGATCGCAATACGCAAGGCCTGCCGACGGAGGGCTACGGCTTCTCGAACGACGCGCCGACCCGGTACGCCAAGCCGTCCTATGACGCCGTCCGTTTCATGGTGAAGCCGGGCGACAACACCATCCGGATCAAGATCCGCTATCCGCGCTGAGCCGCGGCGCTCGAAAGGCTGAAGCGGCCCAGTTCGGTCAGGCCCTCGCGGCCGGCCTCGATCCCGCGCGCGACGATCCGTACGTCGAAACCGCCGCTGGTCCGCGGCTCGATCTCGATGGCGTTCCAGCGGGCCGGGCCGTGTCGGTTGGGCCGCGCCGAGGCGGAGGGGACGCCCAGCACCGGAATCGTCGCGCCGTCTGGCCCGCGCAGAGCGCCCAGAAGCGCCTCGTGAGCATGGCCATGGAGAACGAGGTCGGCGCCGCGTCGCGCGAGCACGTCGCGTAGGGCGTGACGGTCATCCAGCGACTTGCGCTTGGACACCGCGCCCTCATGCGGCGGGTGGTGCAGGACGACGAGCCGGAAAAGGCCCGCATAGGCAGGGTCGGCGAGGGCGGCGTCCAGCGCTTGGAGTTGCTCCTCGCCGAGGCGGCCGGTAGCGAGGTGCGGGGCGGTCGGCACGGCCGAGCAAAGATTGAAGATCGCCACGGGGCCGCGCACGCGGACCTGCGGAAAGCGGCTTTCGCCGGTGTCGCCCAGCCATGGCGCCCAGATCGCGAACCGCTCGTGCCCGCCGGCGCCGGCCAGGGCGTCGTGATTGCCGGGGCTGACGGTGAAGTCCGCCGGGTCGCCCAAGGATTCCAGCCATTTGCGTGCGGCCGAAATCTCCGTGGGCGAAGCGAAGTTGGTGAGATCGCCGCTAATCACCACATGATCGGGCGTGGAGGCTTTCAGATCGGCCACCAGGGCTTCAAGCACCTCGGGGCGGTGAACCTTGCGCTTCTTGCGCCAGGCGATCCGGCTGAGGAGCCGCTTGGTGAAGACGTCCTTCCACCCGAACGCGCCGGGCGGCGGCGGCAGGTGGGGGTCGGACAGGTGGGCGATGCGGTAAATGGACAAGATCTTTCGGGTCGTTCTGGTCGAAGCAGCCGAAGCTGCTTATCAATCGGCGCGAGATTCAAGGGGTATATCGGTTCTTGAGCGTTGAAATTCAAAACACGGCCACGGCGGGTCCGCGGGCCGTGACCGTCGGCGAAGCTGGCGGCCGCATCTGGGGCATGACCTCGCGCGAGCGCTTGTCGCGCGTTTATCGGCGTCTCGGCCTAATCGAGACGCCGGCCGTCGATCTGTCGCATGCGGCGGTCGTGGTCGACGCCGGCTGGGTGTTCGACGAGTCGCTGATCAAGGCCCTGGCTGGGCGCGAAGGCGCGGTGCTGGTCGACGACACGGGCAGGGCTGTCGCGGCCCATGCGCCGGCCGAGCTGGCCTACGCCGTTTCCGAGGCGCTGGCCGCCGGGCAGGACCCGTCGGGCGTCGACGCGCGCCTGACGCGATTGACGGCGTTGGAGTTGGGCTCGGCCTACAACAGCGCCCTGCGCAAGCGCGAGCCGCCGGTGCTGGAACGCCTGACGCCCGAGACCGTGCGCGCCGTCGAAAAGCGCCTGTTCCAAGGCTCCTACAAGGGCGTCACGGATCTCGTCACCAAGTACGTCTGGCCCGCGCCGGCGCGCGTCGTGACCCGCTGGTGCGCCCTGGCCAAGATGACGCCGAACCAGGTGACCTTCATCGGCTTCCTGCTGACCCTGGCCGCCACCTGGCTGTTTTGGCATGGTCAGTTCGGCTGGGGCCTGGTCTGCGCCTGGATCATGACCTTCCTCGATACGGTCGACGGCAAGCTGGCGCGGGTGACCCTGACCTCGTCGAAGTGGGGCAACGTCTTCGACCACGGCATCGACCTGCTGCATCCGCCTTTCTGGTGGTGGGCCTGGTTCGTCGGCGTCTACGCGGTCGGCCAGACCATTCCTTACCCGGCGCTCAGCTTGGCGATCGTGATCGGCGGCTATGTCGCCCAGCGCGTGGAGGAGGGGATCTTCCTGGCGCTGTTCAAGCTGGAGATGCACGCCTGGCGGCCGTTCGACAGCTTCTTCCGCCTGATCACCGCGCGCCGGAACCCGAACCTGATCCTGATGACGGGCTGCGCGTTGATCGGTCGCCCGGATGTTGGTTTCACCCTGGTGGCGATCTGGACCGCCGTGTGCTTCCTCGTGCACGCCGTTCAGATCCTGCAAGGTCTGGCCGCCCCCAAGGGCTCGATCCAATCGTGGTTGGCGAAATGACACGCGTCGCGGTCATCCGTAATCCAGAGAGCCACGGCAATCGGATGAACCCGCCCGGGCCGACGCCCGAAGGCGTGCGGCTGGCCGAGCCCTTCGGGCGCGACGCTCTGCGATCGGTGCTCGAGGACTTCGCGCGCGAGGGTCTGGACCTTCTGGTCATCGATGGCGGCGACGGCACGGTGCGCGACGTCATCAGCCTGCTGCCGCACACCTTCGGCGAGGACCTGCCGCTGCTGGCGGTGCTGCCGTCGGGCAAGACCAATGTGCTGGCGATCGATCTGGGCACCCAGCGCGACTGGCGTCTGGAGGAGGCGCTGAACGCCGCGCGCAAGGCCGAGCCGCGGATCAAGTCGCGACCGCCGCTGCGCATCAGCTGGGTGGACAGCCACCGGCCTTGCCTGCAGGGCTTCTTCTTCGGCGTGGGCGCGCTCGTCAAAGCCACCAACCTGTCTCAGAAGGTCCACAAGGTCGGCTTCTTCCATAATCTGGCGGTCGGCGTGACGATCGCCACGGCCACGCTGGGCGCCCTGTTCGGAGGCGCGCGGGACGAATGGCGCGAGGGCGTGCCGGCGAAGCTGACCTTGGACGGCGAGACCCAGCCGGGCGAGGAGCGCTTTGCGATCGTCGCCACGGCGCTGAAGCGCCTGCCGTTCGGGCTGAAGCCCTTCGGCGAACCGCGCGAGGGCCTCAAGATCCTCGATGTCGACGCGCCGCCCCGAAAGCTGCTGAAGGCTCTGCCCCTGGTGCTGAGCGGCAAGGCCGAGCCGAAGCTCGAGAGCATGGGCTATCGACGCCGCGATCCTCAGATGGTGGGCCTGGCTGGCTGCGCGCCGTTCGTGCTGGATGGCGAGGTGTTCGAAGGCGGCGAGTTGGTGATCGCCCTGGGGCCCGCCCTGAGGTTCCTGGTCGGATGAGCCGCCTTCGCGACCTTGTCGCGGCCGAGCTCGCCACGCCGCTTCCGGCGCAGATCACCGCCTTCGCCGAGCATCTGGCGCGGGTCTTTCCGGACGCGCGGGCGGTCTTGTTCTACGGTTCGATCCTGCGCTCCGGCGACCTGTCCGGCGTGCTCGACTACTACGTCCTGACCGAGCGGCCGCCGGCTGGCTGGCGGGGCGTCTTCACGCGCATTCTCTGGCCGGACGTCAGCTATCACGAGCTCAAGCTGGGCGGCGAGGCGCTGCGGGCCAAGGTGGCGTCGATGACGCTGGCCCAGTTCCAGCGGGCGGTGAGCGGGGCGGGCCCCGACACAACGATCTGGGCGCGCTTCGTCCAGCCCTGCGCCCTGGTCTGGGCCGCCGACGGCAGTCGTGAGGCGGTCATGGACGCGGTGAGCGAGGCCTGTCGAACCGCGGCCCGCTTCGCCCAGGCGCTGGGCCCCGAAGGCGCCGCGCCGCGCGCCTTGTGGACCGCCTTGTTCCAGGAGACCTACAAGGCCGAACTTCGGGTCGAGAAGGCGGGGCGCGAGGCCTCGATCCTAGCCTACGATCCCGAGCGCTACGACCATGTCATGACGGCCGTCCAGGACGATCAGGGCGGGCCGTTGGAGCCAGCCGAGCGAGCGCGCCTGCGCAGGGCTTGGGGGCCCCGCAAGCTGTTGGGCAAGCCTTTGAACGTCGCCCGCCTGATGAAGGCGGCCTTCACCTTCCAGGGCGCGGCGCGCTACGCCGCCTGGAAGATCCAGCGGCACACGGGGGTCGAGATCGAGATCACCCCCTGGCGCGAGCGGCATCCGATCCTGGCGGCGCCGGGCGTGCTGCTGAAGGTCTGGAAGGGCCGGCGGAGAGCCGCCTAGAGCGCAAAAACAAAAACGCCCGGGCCTGGACCCGGGCGTTCTTGCTTCAACGATGTGAGCGGTCTCAAGCGCGAGCGCGCTTGAGCGGCTCGATCACGCCCAAAGCCGCGCCGATCTCGGCGAAGGTCTTGAGAACCGCGTCGATCTGCTCGTCGGTGTGGGCGGCGCTGACGCTGGCGCGCAGCAGCGGACGGCTGTCAGGCGTGGCCGGCGGCAGAGCCAGGTTCAGGTAGACGCCGGCCTGCAGCAGGCCGTTCCACATGGCGATGGCGCGTTCCTGGTCCGGCATGGTCGTGGCGACCACCGGGCTGGCCGTCGGGCCGGTGTGGAAGCCCAGGGCGGTCAGGCCGTCGTACAGGCGCTTGGCGTTGTGGTTCAGGCGGTCGCGCAGCTCCGGCTGCTCGATCATGCGGCGCAGGGCGGTGATGGTCGAGGCGACCACGGCCGGCGGCAGCGAGGCGGTGAACATGTAGGGGCGGCAGACGACGCGCATGACGTCGAAGTCGTCCATGTTCGAGACGCAGAAGCCGCCGATGGCGCCCAGGCTCTTGGAGAAGGTGCCGACGATGAAGTCGACGTCGTCTTCCACGCCCGCGGCTTCGGCGAGGCCCCGGCCCGTCGCGCCGAGCACGCCCATCGAGTGGGCTTCATCGACCAGCAGGTAGCCGCCCATCTCGCGCTTCACGGCGGCGATTTCCTTGAGCGGCGCGACGTCGCCGATCATCGAATAGACGCCTTCGACCACGATCAGGCGCTCGCCCGGCGCGTCGCCGAGACGGCGCAGGCGCTTGGCCAGATCTTCAGGGTCGTTGTGGCGGAAGCGGATGACCTCGGCCTGGCCCAGACGCGAGGCGTCATAGATCGAGGCGTGGCTGTCGGCGTCGAGGATCAGATGGTCGCCGCGGCCGACCAGCGTCGACAGCACGCCCAGATTGGCCTGGTAGCCGGTCGTGAAGACCATGGCGTGCTTGCGGCCGTAGAACTTGGCCAGTTCCTGCTCGAGCTCGACGTGGGCTTCGAAGCTGCCGTTGGCGATGCGGGAACCCGTGGTGCCCGTCCCGCGTTCCTGTACAGCTTTCACCGAAGCGGCGATCGCTTCTTGGTCGAAGGTCAGGCCCAGATAGTTGTTGGTGCCGAGAAGGATGGTCGGGCGACCCTCCACCACGCCTTCGGTCGGCGAATGCACCGCGTCGAAACGGACCTTGAACGGGTCGGCCCCGGCGTCCTGGATGGCCTTGTACGCATCGCGATAGGCCAGGTGCTTATCGAATAGCCCCATTAGTTAAGCCCTAGTCCGGAGATCGTTGATCAGTTTGGAAAGGTCGCCGGCGGTCTCGACAGAGGCCAGACGGTCAAGCGGAATGGAGATGTCGAAGGTGTCTTCGAGCTCCATGATGATGTTCATGAGGGCCAGGGAGTCCACGGCGAGGTCACGGCCAATATGCGACTCTGCGCGCACCTCGACCGGCCGCCCCAGAACCTTGCTCGCCGCTACCCCGATCTCGCGTAAGCTGAGATCCGTCACCGTTTCCATACTATATCAAACCTCCGGGAGCCCCACCCGTGACACTACTGTAACGGCGAGTCTGTCAGATTCCCGCCCCTTTTGCGCGGGGCGACTTAATTTAGGGCAGCCAGCCCTGTTTTCGGTACCAATCGACTGTGTGAGCGAACCCGTCGAAAAGACCGAATACGCTGGGTACTCCCTCAGCCATCGGAGCGCTAGATGGTGTCCAATCGGCGTGAAGCAACTCCCTGGCCTTACCTAAACCGAACACCATGGGGGTCTGACTGGCGAAAGACCAAGCATCCGCAAGGGCTCCGGCGGCCATGACGCCCGCCTTTGGAAGCCTTACCAGGCTTGGTTTTCGGCCCATCACGCTGGCCGCCGTACTCATGATTTCCGCCCAGGTGTAACCGTCGCGCCGCACATCCGATAGCTCTACCAGGCCTGAAACGGGGTTTTTGCAATAGGCCGCAAGCTGTGACGCGGCGTCGTGGACATGGATCATCGCCACTCTCGACGTCGGAGAGAGCACCGGCAGCACGGGGCTGGAGGCGGCCAGCTTGAAGACTTCCAGAGTTTCGGTGTCGCCCGGACCATAGATCGCCGGCGGTCGGACGATCAGCGCGTCCGGCGAGTCCGCCAGGACGGCGTCCTCGCCCGCGCGCTTGCTGGCGGCGTAGTTCGACAGCGTCGGTTCGCGCGCCGCGAGACTCGACACCAGCAGGAAGCGCGCCCTGGCCTCACGCGCGGCCTGGGCGGCGGCGAGCGCGCCGTCGCGATTGACCGCGTTGAAGGCGTCCAGGGAGCGGGCCTTGATCAGGCCGGCCACGTGGACCACCACCTCGGCCCCTTCGCTGAGCCGGGCCAGCGCGCCGGGCGCGCGCAGGTCTCCCGCGACGACCTCGACGTTGAAGTCCCGCCAAACGGGGTGGATCGGGTCGCGCCGGACCAGGACGCGCGGCGTCCAGCCGTCCTGGGTCAGGGCGCGGACCAGATGGCGGCCCAGGAAGCCCGTGGCTCCGGTGACGGCGACGACGCCTGGCATCAGTCGCCGTAGGTCCCGGCCAGATAGGCGGCCTTGGCCTTGGAGCGGCTGAGCTTGCCCGAAGAGGTCTGCGGCAGGGCGTGGGCGCCGACCAGCTTGACCTTGGCGTCGACGCCGTGGCGCGTGCGCAGCAGGGTCGTGACCTGCTCGACCAAGCCGGCGCGGCTGTCGGCGTCGCCGCCGCGCGCCTGCACCAGCACCACGATCTGGTCTTCTGGCTCGGCGGGGATGGCGAAGGCGCAGACGTCGCCGCTGCGCAGGCCGTCGATCTCGTGGTCGGCGGTCCACTCCAGGTCCTGCGGCCAGATGTTGCGGCCGTTCAGGATGATCAGATCCTTGGCGCGGCCGGTGATGACGATCTCGCCCTCGATCTTGAAGCCAAGATCGCCGGTATCCAGCCAGCCGTCGGCCGACAGCACGCGGGCGGTCTCTTCGGGGTTGGCGAAATAGCCGCTCATTACCGAGGGGCCCTTGGCGAAGATGCGGCCGACGCCGCGCTCGGGCAGGACCTGGCCGTCTTCGCCGCGCACTTCCAGGAAGTGGTGGGGCAGGGCGGGGCCGCAGCGGGCGAAGTCGCGGGCGCGTTCGGAGCCTTCCGGCGCGTCCACGGCCAGAGCGTCGCGCTCCAGGCGCTCGACGTCGAGGGTTTCGGCGCGCAGGCCCTTGTCCAGCGGCGCCATCGACAGGGCCAGGGTGGCCTCAGCCATGCCGTAACTGGCCACGAACGCCTTGTCCGAGAAGCCCGCGGGCCCGAACGCCTCGACGAACGCCTTCAGCGGCGGCATGCGGATCATGTCGCCGCCCAGGCCGGCCTGGCGCCAGTGGCTGAGGTCATAGCTTTCCAGCGACTGGCCCTGGACGCGGCGCGCGCAAAGCTCGTAGCCGAAGGTCGGGCTGTAGGCGGTGGTGGCCTTGTTGCGCGAGATCAGGTCGATCCACAGCAGCGGGCGGCGGACGAAGGCCCCGGTGGGCAGCAGGTCGACCGACATCTGGCAGGACAGCGGCGCCAGCAGGAAGCCGATCAGGCCCATGTCGTGATAGAGCGGCAGCCACGAGATGGCGCGGTCGCTGGGCACGACCTGCAGGCCGTCGCGCGTGATCGCCACGCAATTGGCCATCAGGGCCTTGTGCAGGACGAGGACGCCGGTGGGCGTACGGGTGCTGCCCGACGAGAATTGCAGGTAGCAGGGATCTTCCGGCGTTAGGGTCGGCAGGGCCGCGCCGCCGTCTTCGGGCAGGTCGGCCAGGACGCCCGCGAAGTCGAGGCCCGCGCGCTGGCCGATCTCCGCGACCCAGTCCTTCAGGCCGACCGGGCCCAGCAGGATCTTGGCCTTGGCCGAGCGGGCCAGGTTGGTGATCTGCTCGATATAGGCCTCGCGGCCGCCCAGCGGGGTCGGCAGGGCCATCGGCGCGGGCAGCAGGCCGGCGTACTGGCAGGCGAAGAAGGCCCGCACGAAGTCGCCGTCCGTCTCGGCCAGCAGGGCGACGCTGTCGCCGACCTTGGCGCCGGTCGCCAGCAGGCGGCGAGCCAGGACCTGGGCGTCCTCGCGCAGCTTGGCGTAGGGCAGGGCTTCGACCAGCTCGCCGCGCAGCGAATAGAGGTTGATCCCAGTCTCGCCGGTGGCGGCGAAATCGAGGGCCTGGGTCAGGGTCGGGAAGTCGGCGAACCGGACGGTGCGGTCAGACGCCGTGGGCGTGATCATACTTGGGGCCTTCATCGTCTTTCGTCGTGCGCGCGGAGCTATCCTCCGCCGCGAGTCGGGCGAGCCTGCGGCGCGCCATCAAATACATCCCGATCGCCATCGCCAAGGCGGATGCGACCAAAGCCGCGCCCGCGCCGGTCAGGCCGAAACGCTCAATAAGCGGAACAAGCGCCGCGAAATAGCAGATCACAACGATCAGCCGAACCATCAAGGCCGCGCCGGCGGCGCGCATCGAGACCAGCATCGGCTCCAGCGGCAGGGTCATGACCCCGATCGCCGCGGCGGCGACCTGCCAGTTCATGACGCCCGCGGCCGCGCCATAGGCTTGGCCCATCACCGTCTCCAGGATCCAGCGGCCGGCGAGCAAGCTCACCGCCAGCAGGACGCCGGCCGCAGCGCCGCCGATCAGGGCGATCTGGATCGCCAGCTTGGTCATGGCCTGCTGGCCGCCCGAGGCGCGCATCTTGGCCAGTTCGGGATAGAGGGCCGGCACCATCAGTCGAGCGGGTTTGGCCATGCCGTCCGCCACCTGCTTGCCGATCCGCCAGAACGCCGCCTGGGCGGGCCCCAGCAGGGCGCCGACGGCCATGGTCAGGACATGGGTGAAGCCGACCTCCAGCGTGCCGGAGAAGTTGGTCGACAGGGCGAAGCGCCAGACGCCGGGCAGGTCCTTGCTGGTCGGTCCCAGAATGGAGAAGCCTTCCAGCAGGCCGCGCTTCTTGAGGTCCCAGATCGCGATGCCGGCGATGTAAAAGAACGAGGCGAAGGTGCCCGCCGCCCAGGCCAGCAGGAAGTACTGGATTGGCGCATGGGTGACGGCGCAGATCGCGCAGCCGATCATCCGCACGAACGAGCTGATCGCCTGTTCCGCCGCCAGGAAGCGGAAGCGGTCGAACAGGCGTAGCAATCCCACGCCCGTCGCCGAGGTCATCACGCCGATCGAGAGAGCGTAGAGCGCGCCGTAGCCGCTCATGCCGTCGGGCCAGCGCAGCTCCTTCCAGAACAGCCAGGCGCCAAGAACGCCCAGACTGACGCCGATGATGCTGCTGATCAGGTCCAGCATCAGCGACAGGCGCAGCACCTGCTGAAACTTGGTCCGCTCCTTCTTGAGCAGCGGGTCGGTGCCGTAGGTCAGAACCGTCTGCCAGGACTCGAAGTGCGCCACCTCGCCTAGGAACTGGGCGAAGGCGTTGATGATCACCAGGACGCCCATGGTCTCCTTGCCGAGACTGCGGGCGGTGAGGGCGATGTAGGCGAGGCCCACGACGGCGTTGACGACCCGGCCGCTGAGCAGGTGCCCGGCATTGGCCAGCACGCGCTTGATCGGCGGCGTCGGGTGTTCGGCGGTCGCGGTCACGCGCAGGCCCCCAGCCGCTGCGCGATCGCCCGCGCGGCCCGCGTCGAGGACGGCTCGTTGGTGATGTCGAAGGTCTCGGCGATGCCCCGGGCCTGGACCGCGTGGAAGCTGTCATGGCTTGCGAAGGCCCGATCGACGTCGTCGCCGAGCGTGTCCACGCCGTCCAGCACCGGCCCGAACAGCCAGTGGTGAAAGCTGCGGTCGCCGCGCCAGTCTGCGCCGCTGGCGTTGAGGAACAGGCACGGCTTGGGCGTGCGCAGGAACTCGTAGATCTGGCTGGAAACGTCGCCCAGATAGAGGTCGGCCGCGCGCGTATAGGTCATGTCCGCAGCCGCCGGGCCACCAAGGTCGACATGGATCCGAGGGTGTTCGGCGAAGCGCTTGAAGGCGGCGCGCTCTTCGCTGGAGGATGTCTCGAACAGGCGAATATGCGGGGCGAAGATCAGGTTGTGACGATCATCGGCCGCGAAGGCCTCCAGGATCCGCCAACCCCATTTCGGCCAGGAGCTCAGCTCGGGATGGAAGTGCGGATTGTACAGCACCACCGGGCCTGATTTTTCGAAGCGCGGCGCCGGGCGCTGGGGCAGGGCGTCGACCAGATCGAACTTGGGATAGCCGACCATGGCGCAGTTCTCGGGCTTGACCCAGCCTTCGCCGACCATTCGGTCGCGCTGCTTGGGACCGGCGGCCATGACCAGATCGAAGACCCGCAGCCGCGGCTCGAAGGGGCCCTCGCGGTCGCCGGCGCCGTGCTGGGTGTAGACGAGGATCGGATGGCGCACGCCCAGCTTTCGCAGAAGGGCGGTGGTTCGCTCGGGCGTGATGACGGCGTCGTAGCGTCCCAGCCGCAGGGCGTTGGCGATCAACATCGGCGCCTTGGGCGGCGCGCCGCCGCCGCTGAGCCGGCGCATCCAGGCTGGGGGCAGCAAGACGAGCGCGATCGGCGCGCCGCCGAGTTCCTTCATCAGGCCCGCGACATAGTCCAGCAGCTCCTGGGTCGTGGCCGCGATCTCGACCTTCAGGTCCGGCCAGCCGCGCGCCATGGCGACGGCCACCGACAGGCTGTGCCAGACCTGATGGTGCTGCGCGATATAGAGGAAGCAGACCCGCTTTTTGGCCACCTCAGCGACGCGGCTCCAGGCGCGTGCGGACCCGGCCGTTCAGAATGACCCGGTCGCCCTTGTCCTTGACGTCGTAGGCGTTCGCCTGCGTGCTGCCCTCTGGACCAGAGCCGGCGATGCCCGCGTTGCCGCTGACCTCGCCAGTCCGCATGTCGATCAGGGCCTGGGGGGCGTCGAACTCATAGCCTTCGCCGTTGGTGATCTTCACGTCCTGGGTCAGCAGCAGGGTGTGCGCCGCCTCGCGATAGACGCCGCTCTTGGCCGTCGCCTGGCTGGCGTTCGGCTGGCCGTAGCCGCGGACCAGGGTCGGGGAGGTCAGACGGACCAGATCTTCGTCTTCCGAGTCGCGCGCGGCCCGGTCGGCGGTGATCAGGAACGGTCGGCCATCCTTCAGCACGCCCGTGAAACGCGGTTTGTCGAGCAGCAACGGCGTCGACGAGGCCTGGGTCTGCAGCTTGCTCGAAGCCAGGCTGCGCCACGAGGCTTGGCCCACGACCGCCGCGCCGACGAGGATGGCGAACACCGCCAGGCCCAGGCGCAAGCGACGAACCGGCGCCCGGCGTCGGTTGCGGGCCCGTTCGGCGGCGCTGAGCGTGGGTGTGGCGGCGGCTGCGCCGTCGGTCTGGGTGAGCATTTCGGCCATGGATAGTCCTACGCCGCCGTTCGCCCAAGACCTTTGTTTCTCGCCAAGCCTGTTGTTTGGGGCGAAAAGCGCCGGATGGCAATCTATCGACACTTGTTGTGTCACTATATATGCTGCTCGCCTTGGCGAGCGAGGGAATACGAGTATGCGGCTCTTGAAGGCGCTTGGCGCGGCGGTAGTGGTTCTGGGGCTCGCTGGCGCGCTCCTGTGGTTGTTCCGGTTCGACCTGATCATCCTCCTGGCCCGCGCCAAGCAGCCGAAGATCGAAGCCTATCGGCCGGTGTCGTGGAGCCCGGGGCCCGCGGCGGCGGCGTCTGGCGAGCGTCCGCCCAACGTGGTGTTCATCCTGGCCGATGACCTTGGCTACAACGATATCACCCTGAACGGCGGCGGGGTCGCTGGGGGCGCGGTTCCGACGCCCGCGATCGATTCCATCGCGCGCCAGGGTGTGACGTTCGCCAATGGCTATGCCGGCAACGCCACCTGCGCCCCGTCGCGGGCGGCGATCATGACCGGCCGCTACGCCACCCGGTTCGGCTTCGAGTTCACGCCGACGCCCGTCGCCTTCTCGCGCGTGGTGGGCGGCCACGCCGGCGACCGGTTGCATCCATCGCGCTTCAACGCCGCCGAGGTGAAGAACGTCCCCAAGGACGACAGCACCGAAGCGGTGCCCTCGACCGAGATCACCATCGCCGAGGCGCTGAAGACCCGCGGCTATCACACGGTCCACCTGGGAAAGTGGCATCTGGGCGGGATCAAGGGTTCGCGGCCGGAGGATCAGGGCTTCGACGAGAGCCTGGGCTTCATGGCGGGCGCGTCTCTGTTCGCGCCGGTCGGCGATCCCTCGGTCGAGGAGTCGCGCCAGGACTTCGACCCGATCGACAAGTTCCTGTGGGGCGCGCTGCCCTATGCGGTGCAGTACAACGGCGGGCCGTTGTTCCATCCCAACCGCTACATGACCGACTATCTGACGGACCAGGCGGTGGCGGCGATCGACGCCAACCGCAATCGGCCGTTCTTCCTCTATCTGGCCTACAACGCCGTCCACACGCCGCTGCAGGCGCCCAAGGCCGACTACGACGCCCTGTCGACGATCAAGGATCACCGTCTGCGGGTCTACGCCGCCATGGTCCGCAACCTCGATCGCAATGTCGGCCGGGTCCTGCAGGCCCTGAAGGATCGCGGGCTGGACGACAACACCCTGGTGATCTTCACCTCCGACAACGGCGGGGCGAACTATATTGGCCTGCCCGACATCAACCGGCCCTATCGCGGCTGGAAGGCGACCTTCTTCGAGGGCGGGATCAAGGCGCCGTTCCTGCTGCGCTGGCCCGCCCAGCTGCCGGCCGGCGCGGTCTATCGCAGCCCGGTCGCTCACGTGGACATCTTCGCCACCGCCGCGGGCGCGGCCGGGGCGAGCCCGCCGAAGGACCGGATCATGGATGGCGTCGATCTCGTCCCGTTCGTGAAGGGAAAGGCTTCGGGCGATCCGCACAAGGCGATCTACTGGCGCTCGGGCCGCTACAAGGTGGTGATGGCCGGCGGCTGGAAGCTGCAGGTCGCCCAGGAGCCGAACAAGATCTGGCTGTTCGACCTGGCCAACGATCCGACCGAACGGCGCGACCTCGCCAAGGCCCGCCCCGACAAGGTCCGCGAGCTAACGGCGATCCTGGCTCAGCTGGACAGCCAGATGGTCAAGCCCGCCTGGCCTTCTCTGCTGTCGGGTGCGATCTATATCGACCATCCCGGCGGCCAGCCGTCCAAAGCCAGTGACGAGTACATCTATTGGGACAACTGAGGTTTCTGTTCCTGTCGGCGGCGGCGCTTTGCCTCGCGGCCTGCGGACAAAAGACGCCCAAGGCCTGTCTGGCCGACTTGCCGGTTCCGGATCCGGCGCACCGCACGGCGGGCATGGTCAGGCTCTCCGGCGGCGATTTCCTGATGGGCGGCGCGCCGGTCCGGCCCGAGGAGGGGCCTCCGGAAAACGTCCGCGTCGCGCCTTTCTGGATTGACCGCACCGAGGTCACCAACGCAGCCTTCGCGCGGTTCGTCGCGGCTACGGGCTATCGCACCGTGGCCGAACGGCCGCTGGACCCCGCGCGCTACGCCCACCTGTCGGCGGCGCAGCGGCGGCCGGCCTCGCTCGTCTTCGTCGGGGAAAAGGGAGCGAGATCGGACGATCCTTCGCAATGGTGGCGGGTGATCCCCGGCGCCGATTGGCGCCATCCCGAGGGGCCGGGGTCCAGCATCCGGGGCAGGGACGCCTGGCCGGTCGTCCACATCGCCTGGGAGGACGCCATGGCCTACGCCCGCTGGCTGGGGCGCGACCTGCCGACCGAGGCCGAGTGGGAGTACGCCGCGCGGGGCGGCCTCGTCGCCAAGAAATACGCCTGGGGCGACCAGCCGCAGGATCCGAGGCATCCGCGGGCCAATACCTGGCAGGGCGTCTTTCCCGCCCAGGACCTGGGCGATGACGGCTTCAAGGCGCGCGCCGCGCCGGTCGGCTGCTTTCCGCCCAACGGCTACGGCCTGGTCGACATGGCCGGCAATGTCTGGGAATGGACCAAGGACTGGTTCCGGCCGGGCCTAGCGCCGGCCAGCGTGATCGAGACGGGCGGCCCGCCCGAGATCCGCGCCCTCGACCCCGAAGAGCCGAATGTCGCCAAGCACGTGATCAAGGGCGGCTCGTTCCTGTGCGCGGACGACTACTGCTTCCGCTATCGGCCGGCCGCGCGCACGCCGGGACCGCCCGATAGCGGCGCTTCGCACATCGGCTTCCGCACCGTTCTCAGAGCGCGTTAGAAGCCCGGACCCGGCCGCGTGCGGATGTTCAGCTGCCCGGCCAGGCCCGCCTTGCGATGGTGCTCGATGGCGTGCATCTCGGGCGACAAGGCCATGGCCTTGAAGGCGGCGAGGGATGGGTACTCGGCCAGGGCGACCGCGTCCCACAGCTCCTCGACCTCGCCCAGCAGCAGGCCGGTGACCACGCCGTTGTAGCGGATGCGGCCGCCCAGGCCCTCGACCAGCTTGCCGACCGCCTCGCCATAGCGGGCATAGGCCTCCTTGCCTGAAAGATGGCTGTCCGATCCGTCCGGATACTGAGCCTTTTCGCGGAACTTCAACAGGTTGACCATGACGAACGGTCCGTCCTCGGGCGCGCCGAAGAACTCCACCATTTGGGACTGTTCGGGGAAGACGGCGTTGAGGACCTTCACGCGACCGCCTCCGGCTGGGGCAAGGACGCGACCAGTTCGTCGAGCAGGGCGGCGATCTCGGCCGGGGCGTCCTCCTGGATGAAGTGTCCGCCCTTCAGCGTCACGTGTTTGGATTTCTGGGTCGCCGGCACGCGCGCCTTGAAGAGGGCGTCGCCGCCGCGCGTGATCGGGTCTGCGTCCGAGAAGGCGGTCAGGAACGGCTTGTCGAAGCGCTCCAGCACCTTCCAGGCGGCCTCGTTCTCGGCGATCGAGGCGTGCTCCGGCGTGATCGGAACCAGAGCCGGGAACTGCCGCGCGCCTTCCTTGTAGGTCTCGTCCGGGAAGGGCGCGTCATAGGCGGCGCGCTCGGCGTCGGAGAGATCGCGGGCCGTTCCGCCATTCAGGATGAAGCCGATCGGCAGTTCGGGAACGTTCTGGCTGAAGTTCAGCCAGGCCTCGAACCCCTCGGTCTTGCCCTGGCCGATCGGCAGGCCGGTGTTGGAGACGACCACGGCCGCGAACCGCTCGGGGAAGGCCGCGACGAGCCGCAGGCCGATAAGGCCGCCCCAGTCCTGGCAGAACAGGACGATGTCCTTGAGATCGTTGCGGACGAGCCAGTCGCTCATCCAGGCCACGTGCCGCTCGTAGGTGTAGTCGCCGCGCTTGGCCGGCTTGTCCGAGCGGCCGAAGCCGATCAGGTCGGGCGCCACGGCGCGGCGGCCCCTGGCGACCAGGTCGGCGATGACCTTGCGGTAGAGATAGGCCCAGGACGGCTCGCCGTGCATTAGCAGGATGGGGCGCTGGCCTCGCGGGCCCTCGTCGACATGATGGACGCGCAGGCGTGTTCCATCGGCGTCGGCGATCTCGGTGTAGCGAGGGGCGTAGGGCCAGTCGGCCAAATTCTCGAACCGCTCGTCTGGCGTCCGCAACACGTCCATGGTCGATCTCTCCACGCTTTCCGTTGTATTGACATAATGAGTGTCACTATATCGGCGGCTGTCAAGAACGACCTCGACGTTTGGCGGGTAGCGGCCGTGGCGCACGGACGTTAAGCAGGACGAAGGAGGACCTCGGACTTGGACCGCGCGCGCTATCTTCTGTCTCAGCCGAACGACGATGCGCCGTCCGCCGATGGCCGGCGTCGCCGAGGGCAGGACAGTCGCGCCCGCATCGTGCAGGCGATGCTCGACCTGGTCCGAGAAGGCTACGTTTCCCCCTCGGCCGAACAGGTGGCGGGGCGTGCGGAAGTCGGTCTGCGCACCGTCTTCCGGCATTTCAAGGACTTGGAGAGCCTGTACCGCGAGATGTCGGCGGTGATCGAGGCGGAGCTGATGTCCTTGGCGGACACGCCCTTCAAGGCCGCTGATTGGCGCGGCAGGGTGCTCGAGCTGGTCGAACGCCGGGGCTGGGCCTACGAGCGGGTCGCGCCCTTCAAGCGCGCTTCCGACGTCCACCGCCATCAGTCGACCGCGCTGGACCTCCACAACGCCAAGCTGGTCGCGGCGTCGCGGGAGATTCTGCGGCGCGAACTCCCGGCCGCTCTGGCCGCCGATCGCGATCTCTTCGAGGCGATCGACCTGCTGCTGAGTTTCGACGCCTGGCGGCGCCTGCGCCAGGACCAGGCGCTTGAGCCCGCGGCGACGACAGAGGTCCTTCAGGCGATGATTTCGGCGCTGCTGGATCGCGTGGCGGGCGCCTGACGCGTTCGGGAAGAGGGCCGGCCGGAGCTGCTCAATTCTCCGACCGGCGGAACACGACCGTAAGGGGCGGTCGCGGTCCTTGCCAAGAAAGGACGTCGCCATGGCGACACGTCCTCCATGGAGCCGGGAATATCTTCTGTTCGTCCAAGCCTTGCCGCGAGTGTCCTGACACGCTGTGTCAGCAGGCGAACCTGCGTCGCTTGCCAGCGGAGGTTGGAACGCCGAAGTTTCGCGGACGTTGTCGTCGCCTGGACCGGCAAGCGCCACCACGTCCCGAGGAGCCCTCATGACCCCCGACGATCTGCCCGTCCTCGATCCGGCGCCTCTGGATCTGGCGGAGGTCGAGGCCGGCGATACGGTTGAGCGCTACCGGCGGGTCCGTCGGCGCACCGAGGCCCTGGCCGCGCCGCTGTCGCCCGAGGACCAGGCCGCGCAGTCCATGCCGGACGCCAGTCCCACCAAGTGGCACCGGGGGCATACGACCTGGTTCTTCGAGACCTTTCTGCTCTCGCCGTTCCTGCCGGGCTACAAGGTCTACGACCCCGCTTTCGGCTACTTGTTCAATTCCTATTACGAGGCGGTCGGGCCCCGGCAGCCCAGGCCCCAGCGCGGCCTGCTGACCCGGCCCTCGGTCCAGGCCGTCAGCGCCTATCGCGCCCATGTGGATGCGGCCATGGAGCGTCTGCTGGACGGTCCGCTGACGTCCGAAATCCGCGAGCGCCTCGACCTTGGCCTCGCCCACGAGGAGCAGCATCAGGAGTTGATCCTGATGGATATTCTGCACCTCTTCGCCCAGTCCCCGCTCAGTCCGGCCTACCAGGCCAGCGCGCCGTCCAGCCGTTCGGATCCCGGTCCGCAACGCTTCCACCGGTTCGCGGGCGGTCTGGTCGATATCGGCGCCGACCAAGGCGGCTTCGCCTTCGACAACGAGCACCCCCGGCATCGTGTCTATGTCGCGCCGTTTCGCCTGTCCGATCGCCTGGTGACCAACGCGGAGTGGATCGCCTTCATCGACGCCGGCGGCTACCAGCGCGTCGACCTGTGGCTTTCCGAAGGCTGGGCGACCGCGCAGCAGGAGGGATGGACCGCGCCCGGCTATTGGCGGCTGGAAGCCAACGGCGTCTGGACCACCATGACCCTGCGGGGGCGCCATCCGGTGGATCCGAGCGCGCCGGTGGTGCATGTCAGCTATTATGAGGCCGCCGCCTACGCCGCCTGGGCGGGACGCCGGCTGCCGACCGAGGCTGAATGGGAAGCCGCGGCCACCGCTTCGGGCAAGAGCGCGCTGCGTCAGCTCTTCGGATCAGCCTGGCAGTGGACCTCCAGCGCCTACGCCGCCTATCCGGGCTTCAAGCCGGGAGCGGGCGCGCTTGGCGAGTACAACGGCAAGTTCATGATCAATCAAATGGTGCTCCGCGGCGGCTGCGAGGCGACGCCGCCAGGCCATTCTCGCGCGACCTATCGCAACTTCTTCCACCCCGACCGACGCTGGATGTTCGCGGGCGTGAGACTGGCCGACGATGATCGCCTGGCCGAGGTGACGCCGGGAAACCCGTTCCTTGAGGAGGTGATCGCGGGTCTCTCGGCCACGCCGAAGACCCTTCCGGCCAAGTACTTTTATGACGCCGAGGGCTCGCGCCTGTTCGAGCAGATCTGCGGCTTGCCGGAATACTACCTGACCCGGACCGAGACCGCCTTGCTGCGCGAGATCGCGCCCGAGATCGCCGCGCGCATTCCCGACGGCGCGGCCCTGGTCGAGTTCGGCAGCGGCGCCAGCACCAAGACCCGCATCCTGTTGGACGCGGCGCCGCAAGTAGCGGTCTATGCGCCGATCGACATCAGCCCATCCGCGCTTGAAGAGGCCGCCGCCAGTCTCCGCGCCGACTATCCCGACCTGGTCGTCGCGCCCCTGGTCGAGGACTTCACCCGGGCGCTCACGCCGCCCGAGGGTGCGCGCGGTCGACCTCTGGTGGGCTTCTTCCCGGGCTCGACGATCGGCAACTTCACGCCGGAGGAGGCCGAGGCGCTGCTGCGCGGGGCGCGCGAGCTGCTTGGCGAGGGGGCGCTGTTCGTGGTCGGGGCGGACGTCGCCAAGGACCCGGCGGTGCTGATCCTGGCCTATGACGACGCCCAGGGCGTCACCGCGGTGTTCAACCGCAATGTGCTGGTCCACATCAACCGCGAACTGGGGGGCACGTTCGATCCCGCCGCCTTCAGCCACCGCGCGGTATGGAACGCCGAGGAGAGTCGGATCGAGATGCATCTGGAGAGCGTCCGCGACCAGATCGTGATGGTCGGCGATCACGGCTTCGCCTTCGCCGCCGGCGAGACCATCCACACCGAGAATTCCTACAAGCACCCGCCTGAGGCGTTCGACGCGATCGCGCGGCGCGCGGGCTGGACCGTGGCCCAGCGCTGGATCAGCGCGGACCCGGCCTTCGGTGTCTACGTCCTGACGGCCTAAGAGGACGGGGCTGACGACAGACGCGAAAATGCGCCGGTTCCGAGGCTGTCGGAACCGGCGCATTCGAACCGCGGTTCGATCGCTTAGATGCCGCGTTCGCCGGGGCGACCGCTGCGCGAGGAGGATCCGCCCTTACGACCAGCGTTGGCCGCCAGGTCTCGATCCTTGGCGAAGCTACGCTTCTCGCTGGGCACGCTCGCTCCGCCCTTCCTGGCGATCTCGCGCCGGCGTTCCGGGTCCATGGCGGCGAAACCGCGACGACCGCGGGGACGTTCGCTATCGGTGTCCATCTGGGGCTCCTAGTCGGGACTGGTCACAGGCGGTACGAGCGAGGGCGCGACGCCATAGGGACGGTCGTCCCCAGGATCGACCGGCGGCGAGGTGGGGGGCTCCTCGACGGGGACGACGCCAGGTTCGTACTCGGGCGGCTTGGGCTCGGTCGGAGGCGGGGCGTCGGGGTCGGTCATTGGTGTCGTTTCCTGCGCGTTCCGGTGAAGTAACCAGCGAGGACGCTTTCGGTTCACCACGAAGCCGCACTAATTACGCCGGACCGGGATTGTCCCGGTTTCAAGGAGTCGCCTGAGAATGCCGCGCAACACCAAGCAAACGCCGTCCCGCGCCCTGTCGCATTGGCGTCTGGCGGTCGCTTTCGCGGTCGGACTAGTCGTCTGGATGACGGCGAACTATTTCGGCGCGCCGCGCGGCGCGCGGCTGTTGCTCGCCTGGGATGCCGCCGCCCTGGCGTATCTATTGACGATGTGGACGCTGTTCGTCCGGTCCAGCGAGGCCGAGATGCGCTCGCGCGCGTCGCGCTACGATGAACGCGTGCCGGTCTTGATGTTGATCGTGCTCACCGCCATCGCCGTCAGCCTGGGGGCGGTGGTCGACGCGATGATCGTGGCCAAGGATGCGATGAGCGGCGCGCGGGCGTTGATCATCGGCTGCGCGGGGGCGACGCTGGTGCTGTCGTGGCTGGTGCTGCAGACGGTGTTCGTTCTGCACTACGCGCACCGCTATTTCGGCGCGGGCAAGGACAAGGGCGGCATCGCGTTCCCGGGCGAGCAGCCGACCAGCTATCTCGACTTCGCCTATCTGGCCTTCAGCGTCGGCGCGACCTTCCAGGTGTCGGACAACAGCATCCTGACCTCGAAGCTGCGCCGCTTGATCACCGCCCACGCGGCCGCCGCATACTTCTACAACACCGCGGTCCTGGCGCTGGGCATCAACATCATCGCCAGCCTTGTCGGGAGCTAGCGGCGGCGCGGACGGCCGCGTGGCTTGTCGCGGTCCTTGCCGCCCTCGGCTCTGAGCTGGGCCGGGGTCTTGGGCAGCTCTTCCAGCTTCAGCGCGCCGTCCTTGTCGCGATCGAGCAGGGCGAAGCGGGTCTTGGCGGCCTTGGCGGCCTCGTCCTTGCTGATGCGGCGATCAAAGTCCGCGTCCGCGCCCATCACAGGCTCCGGCTCGGCGATCAGGCTATAGAGCGCGGCGCCCTGCAGGACGTTGGCGCCCACGCCGCCGCCGCGTCGGCCGCCAGGATCGTGGTCACGGCGAGCATGCGAAGCGGCGTCGAGGCGGTTTTCATAGCCAAGCTTTGAAAACCGCTCCGATTGCCGGGCAATGTCAGTCGTGGGCGCGCAGCTTATGCGGGCGCAACAAACCGAGGGCGTTTGCGGCCTTAGGCGGGCAGGCGCACGCTGGCGCGCAGGCCGCCGTCCTGGCGATTGGCCAGGGTCACGTCGCCGCCGTGGGCGCGGGCCAGGGAGCGGACGACCGCGAGGCCCAGGCCAATGCCGCCGGTTTGGCGATTGCGCGACGGCTCGCCGCGATAGAAGGGCTCGAACACCCGCTCCAGTTCGGTCGGCGGCACGCCGGGACCGTCGTCGTCGATCTCGATGATCGCCATGCCGTCCTCGGCATAGACGCGGCCACGCGCCGCGCCGCCGTACTTCAGGGCGTTCTCGACCAGGTTCTGGACCAGACGCTTCAGCGCCACGGGGTCGCCCTCGATCACGGTCTTCTCGGCCTGCTCGACCGTGGCGTCGCCCCCGGTCTCGGCCGCCTCGTCCATCACGCTTTCCAGCAGGGAGGAAAGCTCCAGCTTGGTGCGTTCGGCCGGTCGGTTGGTGTCGCGCACGAAACCCAGCGTCGCGGCGATCATCGCCTCCATCTGATCGATGTCGGCGGCCAGCTTCGGACGGATATCGTCGGGCGCGGCCTCGATGCGGAACTTCAGGCGGGTGAGGGGGGTGCGCAGGTCGTGGGCGATCGCGCCCACCATGGCCGTGCGGTCCTCGACGTAGCGGCGCAGGCGCTCCTGCATCATGTTGAAGGCCGAGGCGGCGGCGACCACCTCGGTCGAGCCGGACAGGTTCAAGGGCGGCGTGCGCGGGTCCTTGCCTAGCCGCTCGGCGGCGTCGGCGAAGGCGGTGATCGGCTGCGACAGGCGACGGGCGAACAGCCAGGCCAGCGGCGTCACGGCGATCACCGACAGCAGCAGGATCAGCAGGATGCGTTGCTGCCAGCTGTCCATGCGGAAGGTGGGCTTGGGTTCGACCACCAGCCAGCGGCCATCGCTTTGGCGCACGCCGAACTTGAAGTCGCCGAAGATCAGCGGCTCGTCCCGCGGCTGGTCGCGGGAGCCGGGCGGGCCGCCGGAGCCGGGTTCACGGGCGAACGGCTCGCGAGCCTGGCGTCCGTTGGGCGGGGGGCGAGCGTCCGCGGTGCTCGGCGGATTGACCGGCGTGCGACGGACGAAGAAGCGCGGTCCGTTATCGGTCTGCAGTTCGACGCGATTGGCCGGGACGCCGATCGCGCGCGCGATCCCAGCCTTGAAGTCGGCGCGGCGGATGCTGTCGGGGCCATTGGAGCGCATCGAGCCGTGCTGCTTGACCACCAACAGGCGGCCGTCGCGAGGCTGGACGGGCTGGCCTGTCTTGAGCGCGCGGACGATCTCGGCCGAACGATAGAATTCGGGCGGCGGCGGCGGCAGGTTGAAGATGACCGCGATCGCGATCAGCTGGGCCGCCACCAGAGTGACAATCACCAGCCCCAGGGCCTGCACGAACAGCGGCGCGCCGCGCCGAAACATCGTCATGGGGTGCGCACGACCTTGGCGGTGAACATGTAGCCTTCGCTGCGGATCGTGCGGATCAGCTCGCCGCCGCCGCCATCGTCCAGCTTGCGCCGCAGGCGGCTGATCTGCACGTCGATGGCGCGGTCATAGGCGTCGCTGTCGCGGCCGCGGGCCAGGTCCAGCAGCTGGTCGCGGGTCAGCACCCGCTGCGGGCGTTCGACGAAGGCGCGCAGCAGCGAGAACTCGCCGCTGGAGAGGTTCACGACCACGGATTGCGGCGAGCGCAGTTCGCGGCGGACCAGATCCAGTCGCCAGCCGGCGAACTCGCACGCCGCGCCCATGGCGTCGTCGGCCGCGCGCGGCTCCTGGCGCCGGCGCAGCACAGCCCGGACGCGGGCCAGCAGCTCGCGCGGATTGCACGGCTTGGGCAGGTAGTCGTCGGCGCCGAGCTCCAGGCCGACGATCCGGTCGGTCTCCTCGCCCATGGCCGAGAGCATGATGATGGCGGGGCCATCGGCGCCGGAGGACAGGCGTCGGCAGATCGCCAGACCGTCCTCGCCGGGCAGCATGACGTCCAGGACGATCAGGTCGATCGGCCCGCGCGCCAGGACCTGCTCCATGGTGCGGGCGTCCTGGGCCGTCTCCACCGCGTAGCCGTGGCGGCTGAGGAAGTCCGACACCACGTCGCGGATGCCGGGGTCGTCATCAACGATCAGGATGCGCGACGCCGCGCCCCGCGAAGCGTCTGGGTCGCCTTGGACGGTATTCTGGGCGTTTTCCATATGCGCTTTCCTGTCACGACCCCGTCACGCTCAGATTTCATCTCTGAAACAGCGGCGCAACCCTCCCGTGGCATCGAAATCCGGTCGGTGGGTCGTCCCCCCCATCATGCGGTCCTCCGGCGCTCGGGCCCGGTCTGCTTTCCCCCTTAGCGGATCGGGTCCGGTTGACCTCAGCCTGGCGAGTGGTTTTCGGGCGCGTGATAGCCCGCGCCCTGCGCTTTCATCGCGGCCACCGCGCGATCGCTGACGAACGGATTGCTGCGGCGCTCGGCCCCGAAGCTGGACATCGGCCCATGGCCCGGCACGAAGCGCACGTCGTCGCCCAGCGGCCAGAGCTTGTGGGTGATGGCGTCGATCAGGTCCTGGTGATTGCCCATCGGGAAGTCCGTGCGGCCGATCGAGCCCTGGAACAGCACGTCGCCGACCTGGGCGAACTTGGTCTGCCGGTGGAAGAACACCACGTGGCCGGGGGTGTGGCCGGGGCAGTGGAGGACCTCGAACTCGGTCTCGCCCAGCGTGACCTTGTCGCCATCGTGCAGCCAGCGGTCAGGAACGAAGATCCGAGCCTCGGGCATGCCGTACATCTCGCCGCTCTGCTGGATGCGGTCGATCCAGAACTGGTCGGCTTCGTGCGGGCCCTCGATGGGGGCGCCGGTGCGGGCCTTCAGCTCGGCCGCGCCGCCGGCGTGGTCCATGTGACCGTGGGTGATCCAGATCTTCTCCAGAGTCAGCCCCTTGTCGGCCAAGGCCCTGAGTAGACGATCGACCTCGCCGCCCGGATCGATGATCGCGGCCTTCATCGTCTTCGCGCACCAGACGATCGTGCAGTTCTGCTGCAGCGGCGTGACCGGGGCGATCACGGCGGCGATGGGCATCGCGTCACTCATCGGGCGACTCCAAAAGAAAAGGGCGGGAGCCGAAGCGCCCGCCCTTCTGACCTAAAGCCTATCGGCCAGAGATCAAGCCAACCTTGTTAGTCGCGCTCTTCCTTCGAGCCCGGCGCCGGGGCGCCCGGCATCGGCGGGACGGGACCGGCCGGCGCGTCAGCGGCCAGTTCTGGCACCTCGGTGAGGCCGCGGCCGACGTGGCTCTTGCGGTGGCCGTAGGCGAAGTAGATCACCAAGCCGATGGCGCCCCAGATGGGCAGCACGGCCATCGCCTCGACGGGGAGATTGAAGTACAGCACCGCGCAGCCGATGAGAGCGACGGGGGCCACTACCCAGAGAAGCGGCGTCTTGAACGGACGCGGACGGTGCGGATCCTTCACGCGCAGCACCATCACGGCGATCGACACCATGAAGAAGGCGAACAGCGTGCCCGAGTTCGAGATGTCGGCCAACTGACCGACCGGGAAGAACGCCGCCGCGATCGCCACGAACACGCCGGTGACCATGGTCACGATGTGAGGCGTCTTGAACTTCGGGTGGATGCTGGCCAGCTTTTCCGGCAGCAGGCCATCGCGGGCCATCACGAAGAAGATGCGGGTCTGACCGTAGATCATCATCAGGATGACCGAGGGCAGGGCCAGGTTCGCCGCCAGGCCCAGCAGGTTGCCGATGACCGGGAAGTTGATCTGGCGCAGCACGTGGGCCAGGGCCTCGTTCGAGCAGACCAGCACCTCCTTGTTGGCGGGCAGGGCGCAGGCGGCCACGAAGGCGGCCGAGCCCGGCTGCACGGCCGAGCCGTCGGCGCCAAGCACCGGCTGAGCGCCCATGGCGCCGATCGCGCCGGCCGCGACCAGCAGATAGAAGACGGTGCAGATGCCCAGCGAGCCGATCAGGCCGATCGGAACGTTGCGTTGCGGGTTCTTGGTCTCCTCGGCGGCGGTCGAGACGGCGTCGAAGCCGACGTAGGCGAAGAAGATCGAGGCGGCGGCGCCCACGATGCCCATGCCGGTGGTGCCGGCCGGACCGAACCAACCGTTGGGGGCGAAGGGCGAGAAGTTGCCGGTCTTGAGGACAGGCAGGGCGAGGGCGACGAACACCGTCAGGGCGGTCACCTTGATGGCCACCAGGGCGGCGTTCACGGTGGCGCTTTCGGTGGTGCCGACGACCAGGAGGGACGTCACGGCCAGCGCAACGACGATGGCGGGCACATTGACGATGCCATGGCTGAAGTCGGCGACCGGCATCCAGCCGTTCATGGACCAGGCGGGGCCTTGCCGCAGCAGCTCGGGCCATTGGAATCCGAGCGCGTTTTCAATCAGGCCGAGGAAATAGCCCGACCAGCCGGCGGACACGGCGCTGGCGGCGACCGCGTATTCCAGGATCAGCGCCCAGCCGACCATCCAGGCCAGCAGTTCGCCCATGACGGCGTAGGAGTAGGTGTAGGCCGAGCCCGAGACGGGCACCATGGAAGCCAGTTCAGAGTAGCAGAGCGCGGCGAAGGCGCAGACGGCGCCGGCGATCACAAAGCTCCACATCATGCCGGGGCCGGCCTTCTGCGCCGCCGCGGCGGTCAGAACGAAGATGCCGGTGCCGATGATCGCGCCCACACCCAGCAGCGTCAGCTGCACGGGACCCAGCGAGCGGTGCAACGATTTCTTCTCGGCCGTCGCTAGGATCGCATCAAGCGATTTTACGCGCCACATAGTTCCTCCTGAATAGGCAAGACTCCCCCTGGGGTCGCCTTTGGAAAATTTTGCGGACCGTGACCCTTTTATGAGCATGGGGTCAAGGTCGGGCGGTTAAAGCGCGTAAATGTTCTCCGCGCTTCTGACTAGGGCCTGTCGAGCTTGGATCGCCATCCAAACTCGAAAAAGCAGGCCCGCTTCCAAAGTGTGCAGAGCGTGATCGCCGCCGAAACCGCTCACACTTTCGGCTATCACGCTCTGTCCAGAGATGCTTGGCGTTAAGCGGCCGGGCCGGTAAAGCCGGCGCGATGTTGCCCATTTTCGAGGCCCTTCCGGCGCTGAAAGGCGCCCTTGGCGCGCGGGAGACCGCCGTTCTCGTCGCCCCGCCGGGTGCGGGTAAGACCACGGCCGTTCCCTTGGCGCTCTTGGAAGAGCCTTGGGTTCAGGGGCGCAAGCTGATCGTGCTGGAACCCCGGCGCCTGGCCGCGCGCGCCGCCGCGGCGCGCATGGCCGCCAATCTCGGCGAATCCGTCGGCGAAACGGTCGGCTTCCGCGTGCGCCTGCAGTCCAAGGTGTCGGCCAGAACGCGGATCGAGGTCGTCACCGAGGGCGTCTTTACGCGGATGATTCTCGACGACCCGGGCCTGGATGGCGTCGCCGCGGTCCTGTTCGACGAGTTCCACGAGCGCAGCCTCGACGCGGACCTGGGCCTCGCCTTCGCCCGCGACGTCCAGAACGTGCTGCGCGACGACCTGCGCCTGCTGGTGATGTCGGCCACCCTGGACGGCGCGCGAATCTCGGCGCTGCTCAACGATGCGCCGGTCGTCGAGAGCCAGGGGCGGATGTTCCCGGTCGACACCCGCTATCTGAGCCGCGACGAGCGTCAGCGCCTGGAGGAAAGGGTCGGCCGCGCGGTCGAACGCGCCTTGGTCGAGGAGAGCGGCTCTGTCTTGGTCTTCCTGCCGGGGCAGGGCGAGATCCGCCGGACGGAGAGCTGGCTGAACGAGCGCCTGCGCCGTCCGGATGTCGATATCGCACCGCTCTACGGCGCGCTGGAGCCGGCCGCCCAGGACCGCGCCATCTCGCCCGCGCCGGCCGGCCGCCGCAAGGTGGTGCTGGCGACCTCGATCGCCGAGACCAGCCTGACCATCGAGGGTGTGCGCGTGGTGATCGACGCGGGCCTGGCCCGTGTGCCGCGTTACGACCCGGCCTCGGGCATCACGCGCCTGGAGACCGTGCGGGTCAGCCGCGCCGCCGCCGACCAGCGCCGGGGCCGGGCCGGCCGGACCGAGCCGGGCGTCTGCTACCGCCTGTGGGACGAGCCCGAGACCCGCGCGCTGCCGGCCTTCGCCCGGCCGGAGATCCTGGAGGCCGACCTCTCCCGCCTGGCGCTGGATCTGGCCCGCTGGGGCGCCAAGGATGCGGCCGGCCTGACCTTCCTCGACCCGCCGCCAGCCGCCGCCTTCGCCGAGGCGCGCGGCCTGCTGACCCGCATCCAGGCGCTGGACGCCCAGGGCGACCTGACGCCTCACGGCAAGGCTCTGGCCGACATGCCGCTGCCGCCGCGCCTGGCGCACATGGTCGTGCGGGGCGCGGCCTCCGGTCAGGCGCGCGAGGCCGCCGAGGTCGCGGCTGTGCTGACCGAGCAGGGGCTGGGGGGCAAGGACGTTGATCTGCGCCGACGGCTGGAAAACCTGCACCGCGACCGCTCGCCTCGCGCCCGGGACGCCATGGCCCTGGTCGAGCGCTGGGCGCGCGCGGCGGGCAAGCCATCCGGCGCCAAGGAACTCGAAGTCGGGCTGATGCTGGCCGAAGCCTATCCCGAGCGGGTCGCCAAGGCGCGCGGCAAGCCGGGTGAGTTCCAGCTGGCCGGCGGGCGCGGGGTCTATCTGGAGCCGACCGATCCGCTGGCCCGCGAGCCCTGGCTGGCGGTCGGCGAACTGGGCGGCGGCGACAGCCGCGACCGCATCCTGCTGGCCGCCGCCGTCGAGGAGGCGGAGTTGCGCGAGGCCTTCGCCGATCGCCTGGTCGCCGAGGACCGCCTGGAGACCGCCGGCGGCAAGGTCCGCGCCAAGCGGCTGCTGCGCTTGGGCAAGCTGGTCCTGGAGGAGCGGCTGGTCGAGAATCCGGATCCGGCGATGATCGCCGGCGCCTTGATGGACCAGGTGCGCGCCGAAGGGCTCTCGGCTTTGCGCGTAGGCGAACGGGGCAGGGCGCTGCTGGACCGAGTGGCCTTCCTGCGTGAGGTCGATGGCGAGGAATGGCCCGATCTCTCCGAGCCCGCCTTGATCGAACGCCTCGGCGAATGGCTGGAGCCGCTGCTGGCGGGGCGCTCTTCGCTGTCCAGCCTGGACGAGGGGACGCTGCACGACGCCCTGAAAACGCTCGTGCCCTGGGACCTGCAGCGCAAGATGGACGCCCTGTTGCCGGCGCGCTTCGAGGCGCCGACCGGCAACACCTTCGCCATCGACTATTCCGCTGAGGGAGGACCGCGCGTTGAGGTGCGGGTCGGGGAGCTCTATGGCCTGGCCGAACATCCCAGCGTCGCCGGCGGCAAGGTCCCGTTGACGCTGGCCTTGCTGTCGCCCGCCCACCGCCCGATCCAGATCACCAAGGACCTGCCCGGCTTCTGGAAAGGCTCCTGGCGTGAGGTGAAGGTCGAGATGAAAGGCCGCTATCCCCGGCACGTCTGGCCGGACGATCCGGCGAGCGCCGCGCCAGTGACGCGGGCAAAGCCGCGAGGGACGTGAGGGGCCTAGATCCTCCCCCGCGATGCGGGGGAGGTGGCCCAGAGGGCCGGAGGGGGTGAGCTCGACTTTCAAGGCGCTTGCCCCCTCAGCCACTCCGCGACAGCTCCCCCGCATCGCGGGGGAGCAACTTTGATGGCCTACCCCGTCACCGTATAGATCATGATCCCCGTGGCCACCGACAGGTTCAGGCTGTCGGCCCGCCCACGCATGGGGATCTTGACGTTCACATCGGACGCCGCCGCCAGTTCCGGCGGCAGGCCCTGTTGCTCGTTGCCCATCAGGATCAGCGACGGCCTCACATAGTCGGCGGACTTGTGGTCGACCGTCGCGGTCAGGAGGGTGCCCACGACGCTGCCCGGCCAGGTCGCCCGCCAGGCCAGGAACTCGGGAATGGTGGCCTTGGCGATCTTGACCGCGAAGATCGAGCCCATGGTGGCGCGCACGCCCTCGACTGAATAGGGATCGACGCAGTCGCCGACCAGGATCACCCCGCCGCAGCCGGCGGCGTCGGCGGTGCGGATCACGGTGCCGAGATTGCCGGGGTCGCGGACGGCCTGCATCGCCACCCAGCACGGGGCGCTTTCCGGGACGATAGCCGACAGCGGCGTGAACACCTGCTTGAACACCGCGACCACGGCCTGGGGGTTGTCGCGGCGCGACACCTTCTCGAGGATTTCGCGATTGACCTCAATGACTTCGCCGCCGGCCTTCAGGCAGGCCTGGGCGGCCTTCTTCAGCATCGGATGGTCGGCGGCGTCGGGGCCGTACATGACGATCTTCGGCGCGTGGCCGCAGTCGATCGCCTCGATGACGATCTTCAGGCCCTCGGCAAGGAAGAGGCCGCTTTCCTCGCGCTCCTTGCGCATGTGCAGGGCGCGGACGGCCTTGACGGTGGCGTTGGTCAGGGAGGTGACGGTCTTGGTGTTCATCGCCCTTACCCTTCCGAAGACCAGCGGGCGAAGAACGACAGGCCGATCTGCCGGTCGCCCTTGTCCTCGACCAGCGAGAGCTCGCCCCAGTCGATGACGCCGGCGCGGCCGTCCAACTCCTGGGCCAACAGGCCCGACAGCGCCGCGCCCGAGACGCGGGCGGCGTAGGCGTTCATCAGCAGGAACGAGGCGTCCTCGCTGAGCAGGGCGGCGACGTCCCGGGTCAGGGCCGCCAGGTCTTCGAACAGGCGCCAGACCTCGCCGTCGGCGCCGCGGCCGAACTTGGGCGGGTCCAGGATGATCCCGTCATAGACATTGCCGCGCCGCACCTCGCGGGCCACGAACTTGCGGGCGTCCTCGACGATCCAGCGGATGGGCTTTTCCGCGAGGCCGGCGAAGGCGGCGTTTTCGCGGGCGAAGCCGACCGACTTCTTGGAGGCGTCGACATGGGTGACGGCCGCGCCGGCGGCCGCGCAGACCACCGAGGCCACGCCGGTATAGCCAAACAGATTCAGGATCTTGGGCTGGCGGCCTGAGGTCTTGGCGAAGGCGCGCACGCGCTCGTCCTGCCAGGCCCAGTTGGCCGCCTGCTCGGGGAAGAAGGCCAGGTGGCGGAAAGGCGTGAACTGGCCGTGGAACTTTGCGCCGCCCCAGGCCAGCGGGAACTTCTCGATCGGCTTGCCCTTGAAGCGCCAGCGGCCGGCCTCGTCCTCGTCGGTCGGGTCGAAGACCGCGTCGGCGTTGTCCCAGACCTTCGGGTCGAGGCGCGGCGCCCAGAAGCACTGCGGCTCGGGACGCACGACCGTGTAGCGGCCATAGCGCTCCAGCTTCTTGCCGTTTCCACTGTCCAGCAGGGCGTAGTCGGCCCAGCCGGTGGTGCGCATGACGATGGGGGCGGGAGCGATCTTCGGAGCCATCGCCCGCCCATACCTTTTTACAGCCGGACCCGTCCAGAGCGCGGGGCATGCAGCGTCTTGTCCCAGCGGTGCGGATCGGTGACGAACTGGGCCAGAGCCTTGGCCGCCGCCACGCTCTGCGCCAGCCAGTAGAGCGGCATGCCCAGCAGGTGCAGGGCCTTGGGCTGGCCGCCGGCGCGCATCACGCCGCGCGCCCCCGCGATGGCCGCCGAGCTCCAGCCCAACGCATAGAGCACGAGGTCGGCGGCCGGGATGTCGAACCGGGCATCCGGCCAATAGTCGATCGCCGCCGCCGCGATCGCGACCGTCATCACCGGACCGTGCAGGTGCGAGGACGCCACCGACTGGGCCAGGGTGAGGACCAGCGCCGCCGCGTTGCGGGCTTGGCGGACGATGCGGCCACGCGAGTGGACGGCCAGGGTCTGCATATGACCCTTGATCCACCGCGCCCGTTGCGGGAGCCACTGGCCCCAGGTGGTCGGCGCGGTTTCCCAGGTCGGCCTCGAGATCACGCCCAGCCTGTAGCCGGCGGCGGCGAGGCGGAAGCCGACATCGGCGTCCTCGGTGACGTTGTAGGCGTCCCAGGCCCCGATCTCGCGCAAGGGGGCGACCTTGAAGTGGTTGCTGGTGCCGCCGAGCGGGAAGGTCAGGCCCCACCTCGCCAGGGCCGGCAGCAGCACCTCGAAGTGGGCGGCGTATTCCAGGCGGAATTGCGAGGGCAGGAACAGCGAGAAGCCCGGGTCTTCGATGCGCAGGGGCGCTTGCAAGCAGGCCAAGCGCGCGTCGGAGGCGGCGAAACGGGCGGCGGCTTCGCGCAGCTGGCCGGCGTCGGGCATGTCCTCGGCGTCGTAGATCACCACTAGGTCGCCACGGGCGCGTTCGAGCGCGTGGTTGCAGGCGCGGGGCTTGGTCTTGGGCGTTCCGGGCGGGACGATCAGCACCTGCGCGAAGGCCGGCAGGTCGAGGACGCGGACGGCCGCCAGGGTCTGGACGTCATCGGCTTCCAGCACGATCAGCGCCTGCAGCCGATCGCGCGGATAATCGATCGCCGCCAGGTTCTCGATCAGCTCGCCGACCACCTCGGCCTCGCGATAAAGCGGGGCTATGATCGTGTAGGCCGGCAGGTCCTCGTCGGCCAAGGGCGGCGGCGGTCTGGTCGCCAACGGCGTGCAGGCGGCGGCCAGTCGCGTCAGCCCGCCCAGCAGGAAGACCGTGAAGAACAGGTGATGCACGCCCACCAATCCGGCGGTCGGCGCCAGCGCCATGGCGACGGCGAGCGCCAGGCCGGCCAGTCCGATCGTCGCGGCTTGCGCCGGCGAGAGCGAGAGGTGAGCGCCGTCGCGGTCCTCTCGAACCGCGAACGCTTCCACGCCTGGCTGGGATATAGGCGCAAGTCCGCCCGCCGGCGCGAACGCCGGGTCCAACCGTCTATCTTCACGCGCCATCGTCGCCCCAAGACGCCAGATCGCCCCAACGACGTGGATAACGATGCCTCAACCAAAAGGTGTCAAATGGAAAAACACGCGTTTCGCGACATTTGCTCGCGCGCGCGAGATCTGGGGATCGCCAAATCGGCTACAATGCACGTTCTTGCGACGGCTGAGTGATTCCCGTTTAGTGTGGGGTGGGGAAATGCAGGGGAAGCCAGTTCCGTGACGGTCGTTCTGAAAAAGCCTCAAAAGTCCGCGCGTAAGCCCAAGGGGGATGGGCACCTGCGACGCGGCGAGATCCTGGAGGCCGCCGAAAAGATCTTCATCGCCGAAGGTTATTCCGGCGCCACGATCCGCAAGATCGCCGACGCGGTCGGGGTGTCGTCGACGGCCCTCTACATGCACTTCCGCGACAAGGATCAGATCCTGATGGAGATCAGCAACGACGCCATCGAGCGTCTGCTGGCTCTGAACACGCAGATCGCGGCCCAGCCGGTGGATCCGGTGGCGCGGGTGCGGCTGATGCTCGAGGCGTACATGACGTTCGCGCTCGACAATCCCAATACGTACCAGCTGGTGTTCTGCAGCACCGGCGAGCACATCTCGCAGGACAAGATCTCGGACCTGCTGACGCTGGGCGACCGCTGCTTCGAGAAGTTCAGCGAGCCGGTGCACCACATCGCCGCGCAAGGCCGTCTGCGCTCGGGCTCGGCGGTCGAGGCGGCCGAGGTGCTGTGGGCCGGCTGCCACGGCCTGGTGTCGCTGCTGATCACCAAGCCCTCGCGCGGCTGGTCCTCGTCCGAGGGCCTGATGAAGGTGATGCTGGACGGTCTGCTGCACGGCTTGGTCACGGACTGATTTCATGAGCGCCGCCAAGGCTTTGTGCGCCCTTGTGGCGGCGCTGGCGCTCGCGCCGGGCTTCGCCCTGGCGGCTCCGGGCGTGATGTCGCTGGATTCCTGCGCCGACCAGTACGTGCTGGCCTTGGCGCCGCGCGACAGCATCGTCGGCCTCTCGCACCGCGCCGTGTCCCGCGACAGCTATATGCGGAGCGCGGCGGTTGGTCTTCCCCTGCGCCGGGCGACGTTCGAGAGCCTCGTCGCCGCGCGGCCCCAGGTCGTGGTGCGGCTGTGGGGCGGCGACGCGCGCCTTGTCCAGGCGCTGGAGAAGAAGGGCGTGACCACCGTGACGCTGGACGACGCCGCCGACTTCCAGGGCGTGCGCGCCAATGTCCGCAAGGTCGCCGCCGCGCTGGACCGTCGCGCCGAGGGTGAGGCGATCATCTCCCGCATGGACGCCCAGCTGGGCCGCGCCACCGGAGCGGGGAAGGGCAGGTCCGCCCTCTATCTGACCCCCGGCGGCTTCACGGCAGGGGCGGGCACGTTGATCGACGCCATGCTGAAGGCGGCCGGCTACGCCAACGCCTCCAAGGCGCCGTACTTTGCGCCCGTCTCGCTGGAGGGCCTCGTCATGCGGCCGCCGACGGCCGTGGTTCTGGGGCTGTTCGACATGGCCCGGGCGGGCGCCGACCGTTGGGGGCCGGGACGGCACGCGGCGCTCCAGCGCGTGGTTTCAACCCGCACCGCGGCCTCGCTGCCCGCGTCGGTCGTCGGCTGTCCCGGCTGGTTCGCCGCCGACGGCGCCCGGATGCTGGCCGAGGCGGCGCGATGAGCCTGATCCGGCTTTGCCTGCTGATGCTGCTGGTCCTGGCGGCGGCCGTAATCGCGGCGGTTGCGCTGGGCGAGACGCCGCTGGCCTGGGGCCAGTATGTCCAGGCCTTGACCCACCCCGGTTCGCCGCCGGGCGAGGTGCTGTGGACGATCCGCGCGCCGCGCGTCGCGGTCGCCGCCCTCGTCGGGGCCGCTCTCGGGCTGGCGGGCGCGACCATGCAAGGGCTGCTTCGCAATCCGCTGGCCGATCCCGGCGTCCTGGGCGTCTCGGCGGTCTCGGGCCTGGGCGCGGCGGTCGCCATTTCGGCGGGGCTGGCCGCCATCCCGGGCGCGATCGAGCTTTCGGCGCTCGCGGGGGCCCTGGTCGCCGGCGCCTTGGTTGTGGCGCTGGCCGCGCGGTTCCGCGAGCCCGAAGCGCTGATCCTGTTCGGGGTGGCGCTGTCGGCCTTCGGCGGCGCGCTGACGGCTCTGGTGTTCAATCTGTCGCCGTCGCCGGTGGCGATGGCCGAGATCCTGGC
This sequence comes from Caulobacter sp. CCH9-E1, assembly GCF_001556515.1. Taxonomy (GTDB): domain Bacteria; phylum Pseudomonadota; class Alphaproteobacteria; order Caulobacterales; family Caulobacteraceae; genus Caulobacter. The sequence continues at coordinate 90,587 of NZ_LSJA01000098.1, forward strand.
CTGGCTGATGGGCTCGGTGCAGAACCGGGACGCTCTGGACGCCCTGCGCGCGCTGGTCCCGATGGCGATCGGCGCGGCGCTCTGCGTGCGCGCCGGCGAGGGCCTGCGCATGCTGACCCTGGGCGAGGAGGCGGCGCGGATGTCGGCCCTGCCGATGGCGCGCTTGCGGGTCTACGCGGTCGCCGGCGCGGCCTTGCTGACCGGCGCGGCGGTGGCGGCGGCGGGCGTGATCGGCTTCGTCGGCCTGGCCGCGCCGCACCTGGTGCGGGCGCTGGTCCGCGATGACCCCAAGCGGATCCTGTGGCCGTCGGCCCTGGCCGGAGCGCTGCTGCTGGTGTTGGCCGACCTCGCCGCCCGGTTGATCCCCACCGAGCAGGAGCTGAAGCTGGGCGTCGTCACGGCCCTATTCGGCGCGCCCGCCTTCGCGCTCCTGGCCTGGCGCGCCGCCCGGAGCTGGCGGTTATGAGCGCGCTGTGGACGCTGGAGACGCTCTCGGTCCGCCAGGGCAGCAAGACGGTGCTGGAGGCGGCGAGTCTGGCCGTCGCGGCCGGCGAGGTCGTCGGGATCGTTGGGCCCAATGGCGCGGGCAAGACCAGCTTGTTGCGCGCGGGGCTTGGCCTGCTGCCCGTGACGGCCGGCCGGGCGCTTCTGTCGGGGCAAGCCGTTGGCGCCCTGAAGCCCGAGCAACGCGCTCGCCTAGTCGGCTATCTGCCGCAGGAGCGCCGAGCCGCGTGGAACCTGCCGGCTCGAATGATCGCCGCGCTGGGCGCCGGCGACCTTCCCGAAGCCAAGGCCGACGCCTTGGCGCGCGCCTGCCTGGCCCGCGTCGGCGCTGGCGATCTCGCGGAGCGAGGCGTGCTCGACATGTCGGGGGGCGAGCGGGCGAGGGTGCTGCTGGCCCGCCTGCTGGCGACGCGAGCGCCGCTGCTGGTGGCGGACGAGCCGGTGGCGGGCCTGGATCCCGACGCCCAGCTGCTGACCCTGGACCTGCTGCGCGCCGAGGCCGCGGGCGGAGCGGCCGTGGTGGTCACGCTGCACGATCTGGGGCTGGCGGCCCGGACCTGCCACCGGGTGGTCGTGATCTCGCGCGGCCGCGTCGTCGCCGAGGGCGCGCCGCGCGAGGCGTTGTCCAAGACGGTGCTGGCCGACGTGTTCGGCCTCGACGGCGAACTCGTCGATACGCCCGCCGGTCTGGTGCTGGCGGCGAGGCGTCTCTAATTCCACCGATTTCCTCGGCGAATGCCGGGGCCCAGCCTCAGGGCGTAAGCGTTGGTTGGACGAACGCGGCGCCCATAGAGGCTATTCCGAGCTTTCCATCTGGGCCCCGGCATTCGCCGGGGAGATCGGAAGAGAGTTTAGGGCTGCGCCGCCACGGTCTCGGCCGAGGCCACGGCGGCGGAGTAGCTGTAGCCGCCGCGCTTGAGGTCGCTGGACAGGGTCAGCGGCGCGACGCCGCCGTTCAGCCGCGCGCGATAGACCATGGCCGTCTCCAGGGTCCGCATCACGTAGTTGCGGGTCTCGGAGAATGGAATGCACTCGATGAAGTCGAGCGGGTCGGTGGTCGCGCCGCGGGGGTCGCCGCACTGGTTGACCCAGCGAGCCGGACGGCCCGGCCCGGCGTTATAGGCGGCGGCGGCCATGATGTAGGAGCCGCTGAACTTGTTGACCATCTGGCCCAGGTACACCGAGCCGAGACGCATGTTGTAGGACGCGTCGGACAGGCGATCGACCGAGTGATCCTCGCCCAGCTTGCGCGCCACCAGCGAGGCGGTGGCCGGCATCAGCTGCATCATGCCGCGGGCGCCGACGCCCGAGCGGGCCTCGGGGTCGAAGTTACTTTCCTGGCGCGAGATCGAATAGACGAACGCCGTCTCGGCCGCGCCGGGCGCGGGCGTGAAGTGGTGGTCCAGCAGCGGATAGCCGCGCTCGGGCAGGATGATGCCGCGCTGGGCGGCGGCGCGGACGGCGCGCATCGCCAGGTCCTGGTCGCCATAGCCCCGCGCCATGTCGACCAGCAGGGCCGTCTCCTGAGCATCGGGCAGGATGTCGTCGATATAGAGCATCAGGCTGCGGAATTGGTCGCGGGCGCCGATGTCGGCCAGGATCCGCGCGGCGCGGACCTGTTCGCGGCTGTAGAACCGCGCGCGATCGGCGGCTGTGATCACCGGATCGCGTTCGAGGCGAAGCTCGCGGAGCCCGGCCTTCTCGGCCGCCAGCTGGCCGTAGAAGGTGGTGATGTAGCGCGCGCCCTCGAAATAGAAGGCCTGGGCGGCGATCGGGTCGCCCTGCGCCTCGGCGGCGCGGCCTTGCCAATAGAGCGCGCGGCCCTTGGTGATCGGCGAGGCGCCGACGGCGGCGATCTGGGCGAAGTGGGCGGCGGCGGCGTCGGGGTTCTTGAGGCGGCTCAGCGCGATCCAGCCGGCGAAGAACTCCGACTCCGCGATCTCGGTCGGCGTCAGGGCGCGGGTGTTGCTGGCGGCGGCGTAGGCGCCGGCGTTGTCGCCCGCCTGCAGGGCCGCGACGACCAGCTGCTTGCGCTCTCTCCAGATCGCGGCCGAGGCCTCTTCGGTCGGCGGGGCCGGGAAGTTCGCGACCATCGGCAGGGCCAGGGTCTCCATGCCCTTGCGGCGCAGATAGGCGGCGCGTTCGAACACCACGCCGGGCGAGTCTTGCAAGTCGGGCGTCAGGTTGTTGTAGAGGTCGTTGGCGTTGGCCGCGCTCTGGCGATAGGCCATGCGCGTGCGGGCGGCGGCCTGCTGGGTCTCCGACAGCATGGCGACGATGTCGCGAGCGGCCGGGCCTTGCTGGCCATACAGCAGGATGTCGGCGCGACGGACATAGTCGTCCGGCGTCAGCATGGCGCCGAAGCGGGCGATCATGGCGCGCTGGGCGTCGGCCTCGAACACCCTGTCGCGGAAGGTGCGGCGGATCAGGTCCGTCGCCTCCTGCTGGCGACCGATCGCCTGCAGGCTGCTGGCCAGGGTCATGACGCCTTCCGCCGTCGCGGGTTGGGCGCCGCCGAACCAGGCGACGATGCGGGCCGGATCCAGGCCCGAGGTCGCCAGCGCGCGTTCGGTCGCGGCGTCGCGTCGCGCGCCACGCGGCCAGTCGGCCAGTTCCCGGCGAGCCGAGTCGAGATCGTAGAAGCCCAGCGCCTCGGCGTTGCTGTCGACCAGGGCCCACAGCGCGATCTTGCGGGCGATCGGATCGCTGAGACTAGCCATGGCGGCCCGGGCGCCGGAAACGTCGCCCCGCTTGGCGGCGGAAAGCGCCGTGCGCAGCGTGGCGGCGTCAGCGTCCGAAACCGACGAGGCGCCAGCGCTGATCGACGAGCTGACCAGGTCGGGCGCGGCCGTCTGGGCGTCGGCGACGCCGCATACGGCGACGATGCAGGCTCCCCCGAGCATGATGCGGCGCAGAACTGAAGCCAAAACGCACTCCTCAACCCGGCCCGGACCAGGGCCTTCGATCCATCATCGGCGGATACGCGCCGACGGAAGGGTCGTCCTCGAATCACAAGTCCGCGCCCGCAACAAGATCAGGCCGGATTATGTTTAAAGGAGGGTTGGCGGGACTTGACCCGAAGGCCTCGTCCGATCAAACCGCTCCAGCCTCGACGCGCCCGGTTGCGGGACGGCGGGGCAGGGACATATTGTCCCGCCTCCTTCGTCCTGCCGCAACCGACGCGGCGCCATCCTCACGGCAATTTGCAAGTCATGGTCCATTCCCCGTTCAAGGGCGTCATTCCTGCCCTCGTCACGCCGTTCAAGGACGGGGAGGTCGACGAGAAAGCCTTCGTGGCGCTGGTCGAGCGTCAGATCGCGGGCGGCGTGCACGGCCTGGTGCCGGTCGGCACCACTGGCGAGACCTCGACCCTGTCGCACGAGGAGCACATGCGGGTCGTCGAACTGTGCGTGAAGACCGCCGCCGGCCGCGTGCCGGTGATCGCCGGCGCCGGCAGCAACTCGACCGACGAGGCCATCATGCTGGTCCGTCACGCCAAGACCGTCGGCGCCGACGCCGCCCTGGTGGTGACGCCCTACTACAATCGTCCGAGCCAGGAAGGCCTCTATCGCCACTACGAGGCGATCAACGACGCCGTCCAACTGCCGGTGTTCGTCTACAACGTGCCGGGCCGCACGGGCGTCGACATCTCCAACGAGACCCTGGCGCGCCTGTCCAAGCTGCCGAACATTGTCGGCATCAAGGACGCCACCGGCGACCTGACCCGCATCAGCTTCCAGCGCCTGATGTGCGGCGAGGACTGGGTCATGCTGTCGGGCGATGATCCGACGGCGCTGGGCTACATGGCCCATGGCGGTCACGGCGTGATCTCGGTGACCTCCAACGTCGCGCCGGACGCCTGCTCGGCCTTCATGAACGCCTGCCTGCAGGGCCAGTGGGAGACGGGCCTCTACTGGCAGGATCGCCTGGTGCGCCTGCACAAGGCCCTGTTCCTGGATTCGTCGCCGGCCCCGACCAAGTTCGCCCTGTCGCACCTGGGTCTGTGCGCGGAAGACGTCCGCCTGCCGATCACCGCCTGCGCCGAGGCCGTGCGTCCCACGATCCTGGACGCCATGCGCGAGGCTGGTCTCTAAAAATGGTCAAGCCGATCGCGGAAAATCGGCGCGCGCGCTTCGATTACTTCATCGAGGAGACGTTCGAGGCGGGCATCATGCTGACCGGCACCGAGGTGAAGAGCCTGCGGACCGGGCGGGCGAATATCGCCGAGTCCTACGCCTCGGTCGAAGGGCGCGAGATCGTGCTGATCAACGCCGACATCCCGCCCTACGGCCACGCCAACCGCTTCAACCACGAGCCGCGCCGGCACCGTAAGCTGCTGCTGCATCGCCGCCAGATCGACAAGCTGATCGGCGCGGTGCAGCGGGAAGGGCGCACGCTGATCCCGATCAAGCTCTATTGGAACGACAAGGGACTGGCCAAGCTCGAGGTCGGCCTGGCCAAGGGCAAGAAGCTGCACGACAAGCGCGAGACCGAAGCCAATCGCGATTGGCAGCGCGACAAGGCGCGCCTGATGAAGGGCGATCGCGGCGACTGAGAAATCAGGCGCGCTCTGCCTGGGTTGGGCTTGCTCAGCCCAGGCTGAACATCATCAGAAAGCCCAGCGTCACGCCCAGGAAAAAGCCGGCGGCGCTGGCGACGAGATATCGGCGGACGTCCGCTCGGACGTCAGTACGCGGTTGGGACATCTGAAATCCCGCTCCCCCACACGCCTCTTTGGCGTAACGAATCAGTCCATGATTCAGTGTTAACGTGTCTTGCGCTCGAGCAATGACGCCGAATACGCGGGCGCGACAATTGTTCGCAGCGCAACTTTGAATAACATCGTTATTAAAAGTTGTTTCGCGCCCTCTATGCTTGGAAGAATTGCGGGCGGAAAGATTCCGCCCGGCGGTCATTTGATGGGCTTTACTTCGCCGATCGACTAGCCGTTCTCCAGCGCCAGAAGCGCGAAAGTAGCGAGCCAGTGCTCGCCCATGTAATCGCCGGAGACATGCGGTATCGCCGCCGCCAGATGATTCAAGGCGGCGCTGATCGCGTGAGTCTTCGCGGGGTTGGATTCCGACATGGCGCTGGCCAGGGTGCGCCAACACCAGGCGCGCGACAGGTTCAGGCCGTCGAGGTGGGCGATCTTGCCGTCGGTGCGGTCGCTGACCCGCGCGGGAGTGAACAGCGTGGCCGGCCGCTTGTCGGCGAGGTCCGGCAGGAAGCGGGGAAACCACAGATTGAAGCTCTCGCGCGGCAGTAGCCGGCGCATGGCCTCGGCTTCGATCAAGGCCGGAGAGAGAAAATCGTCGCCGGACGGCTCCCAGGCCTGGCAGGCGGCGTCCTGGCCGTACCAGACCAGGGCGCGGGTCTGGAGCAGCTGGCGCAAGGCCGGTTCGCCGGCCATGTCGGCGTACTCGCTGGCCAGGACCAGCGCGAAGGCGGTGTTGTGGTGGGCGCCCGACCGGATCGGATAGTCCGCGCGCGGCAGGAAGTCCTCCAGGCGACGGGCGAAGGCGCTGGCCAGCGGCGCGTGGATTCCGGCCCACGGCCGGTCGTGGCGCAGCAGCTCGGCCTGCAGCATCAGGCTCCAGGCCCAGCCATACGGGCGCTCGAAGCCTCGGCTTTCCGGGCGGTCCAGATAGGCCAACTCGCCGGCGATCTTCTCGGCGGTGAAGGCGTCGTCGAACAGCGCGACGATCGTTTCGGCCTCGGCCATCTCGGGACGCAGGCGCAGCAGCGTCGCCAGCAGCCAGTATCCGTGCACGCACGAATGCCAGTCGAAGCTGCCGAAGAAGATCGGATGCAGGTCGCGGGGCGAGCGGACGTCTTCCGGTCCGCCCATGACGTGGTCCAGCTTGTTCGGATATTCGCGGGTCAGGTGCCCGAGCGCGATCTTGGCGAAGCGCGAGGCCGTGGAGCGGGCCAGACTCATGGGCGGGCGTGGAAGGCGAGGGCGTTCATCAGGATCACATTGACGATCAGCATCAGGATCGCCGTCGGCGCCTGGGCGCGGATCACGGCGTAGCGGTCCTTCAACTGCAGCAGGGCGGCCGGCACAAGATTGAAATTGGCCGCCAGCGGCGTCAGCAACGTGCCGCAGAAGCCCGACAGCATGCCGATGGCGCAGACCACGGCCGGGTCGCCGCCAAACCGGCCGATCACCAGGGGCAGGGCGATGCCGGCCGTCATCACCGGAAAGGCGGCGAAGGCGTTGCCCATCATGATGGTGAAGGCGGCCATGCCCAGGCAGTAGGCGGCCACCGCCGCGAACCGGCTGTCGCCGGGGGTGATCATCACCGCGATCTCGCCGATGGTCTTGCCGACTCCCGCCAGGGCGAAGACCGCGCCCAGCGCCGCCAGCATCTGCGGCAGCAGAGCGGCCCAGCCGACCAGATCCATCAGCCGCCGGCCTTCCTGGACGGCCGAGGCGGCGGGCTGGCGGAACAGGATCTGGGCGAGGACGGCGGCGACCAGCGCGGCCAGGGCCAGGGAGATCAGCGTCGCCTGCTTGGGATCGACCAGGGGCGCGCCGTGCAGGGTGAGGCGCTTGAAGGCCAGGGAGCCCGCCAGCACGAGCACGGGAATGACCAGGGCCGGGATGAACAGGCGCGCGCCATGCTGGGCGGCCAGATCCTCGCGCTGGTCCGGCGACGTGGTCGCCGGGGCCCCGACGCCCAGCTGACTGGTCCCCGCGATCAGGGCCAGGGCCAGCACCAAGACCCCGTTGCCCAGGTCGCCCAAATGGTCGCCGGCCAGGAAGCTCAGGGCGAACAGCCCCCAGAAGGCGGCGTTGCCCAGGCGTTTGGGATTTTCGCGATCCGCGAGGCTCAAGCCCGCGAAGGCGGCGAACATCAGTCCGGCCAGCAGATAGACGAGCGGCAGGCCGATCATCCGGCGTCCTCCGGCCCGGCCTTCAGGGTTCGATCGAACAGCAGCAGACGCGCCCCGTGGACCAGGAAGGCGGCGAGGGCCGTCGGGATCGCCCAGACCGACAGCGCCAGCGGCTCGACCGTGATCCCGCTCTGATCGAGGAAGCCGACGATCAGCAGGATCGAGCCGATCGCCAGGAAGATGTCCTCGCCGAAGAACAGGCCGACATTGTCGGTCGCCGCGCTCATGGCCCGGACCCGTTGGCGATCGTCCTCGGACAACGGCTCGGCCGCGGCCTCGGCCATCGGGGCCAGCAGCGGGCGGACGGTCTGGGCGTGGCCGGCGACCTGGGTCAGACCCAGCGCCGCCGCGACTTGGCGCAGGGCCAGATAGGCCAGCAAGATCCGCCCCGCGGTCGCCGCGCGCAGGCCCTGGATCGTCCGCCGCGCCTGTTCTCGCAGCCCGGCGCGCTCCAGCACCCCGATCGCGGGCAGGACCAGCCAGGCGACGCTGACATAGCGGTTGGTGTTGAAGGCCTTGCCGAACGCGGCCAGCACCTCGATCGGCGTCAGGCCCGCGGCCAGACCCGACGTCATGGCGGCGGCGACCACGACCAGCAGCGGATTGAAGCGCAGGGCGAAACCCAGCACGATCACCGCCACGCCCAGAAGGGTCAGCATCCCCCAGCGACTCCCCCAAATCCGCGGCGACGGTCCGACGCCGTGGCCTGCTTGGCAAGCCCGCAAAGCGGAACGGGCCAGGTAGTGCTTGACGCCTCGGCGCCCTGGCGCGACGCTCAACTCAACAATGATAACTTACGGGAGGCTCCCATGGCCGACGGCTCACTGCCGATTACATCCCTGAAGGGCAAGGTCAGCGACGCCGAGTGGCAGGCGCGCGTGGACTTGGCGGCGCTTTACCGCCTGGTCGCCCTGCACGGGTGGGACGACATGATCTTCACCCACATCTCGGCCCGCATTCCGGGCCCCGAGCATCATTTCCTGATCAATCCTTACGGCATGTTCTTCGGCGAGATCACCGCCTCGAGCCTAGTGAAGGTCGATCTCGATGGAAACGTCATCGACAAGACGCCGTACTACATCAATCCGGCGGGCTTCACGATCCACTCGGCCGTGCACGCCGCGCGGGAAGACGCCCATTATGTGATGCATTTGCACTCGGATCAGGGCGTGGCGGTGTCGGCGCATCGCGAAGGCCTGCTTCCTTTGACGCAACATGCGTTGATCGTCTTGCCTCAACTCGCCTATCACGACTATGAAGGCATTGCTCTCAACTTGGACGAGCGGGAGCGGCTGGTGGCCGACCTGGGCGACAAGAAGCTGATGATGCTGCGAAACCACGGCACCCTGTCCGTGGGCGGCACGGCGGCCGAGTGCTGGTTGGGGATGTTCTTCCTGGAGCGAGCGTGCGCGCAGCAGGTGATGGCTCTGTCGATCGGACGCGACAACGTCCTTCTGGCGCCCGACGCGGCCCAGGAGGAAGTGCGTCGCCAGACCGGCATGGGCATGGGCATGATCGGCGGCCTGGCTTGGCCGGGCTGCCTGCGAAAGCTGGACCGCGAGCTGCCGGGCTACGCGGAGTAGGCCCATCTTCAAGGGCTTCTTCCAAGGCTTCGAGAGCCGTCGCGATCCTGTGGGGCGCGGCGGCTTTTTCGTGTCTGGAGGGCGGGACGGCGCTGGCCGGGGCGTGGCCGATCGAGCCTGGTCGCGCTCAAGTGATCGCCAAGTACGAGCGTACGACCGCTGACCAAGGCTATGATCCGAACGCCAACCTCGCGCCGATCGCGCCTCGCCGCGACGAAATGCTGTCAGTGTTTTTCGAGCGCGGCCTGACATCTCGTCTCACATTGCAAGGCAAGGTTGGCGCGACTCGCGGCCATGACCGATGGGCGGCCTATTCGGGACGAGGGCCGGTCGAAGCCGGCCTTCGCTGGACGGCGCGGCGCGATGACCGGTCGGCGCTTGCCGTTTATCTAGGCGCCGGCGAGGCGGGGGCCGGACGCAACGCCGGCTACGCCGCGCCGGGAAAAGGCGGCTTGGATCTCGAAGCGCGGGTGCTCTACGGCCGTTCGGCGACCTGGCGAGGGCGCGAGGTCTTCGTCGATCTGGAAGCCGCGCGCCTGAGGCGGCGGGGCCTGGCCGACGAGACACGGCTCGATGCCACGCTTGGTCTCAGGCCCGCCAGATCCTGGCTGCTGCTGGCCCAGGTCTATGCGGGCCAAGCGGATCGCGCCGATATCGACGCCCGCTGGACCAAGAGCGAAGTCTCTGTCGTGCGGACGTTCGGCGACTGGAGCTTGCAGGCCGGCTGGCGCGACACGGTCTCCGGACGCGAGGTCGCTCGTGATCGCGGCGTCGTCTTCGCCCTGTGGCGTCGCTTATAGCTTGTTTCAGGACTGCAACACTCAGTCATCCGCCTGTCACTGGACGCCGGTTTAGGCTGCGGTCATATCTCGCCGCACTCATAACTCCGCCGTTCTTGGCGCCCGGAGCCGTTCGTTGATCCGCAGGCACTTCTTCCTCGTCGTGGCCCTGGTCGCCGTCGTTCTGATGCTGGTGGTCGGCGGGCTGAAGCTCGCTTTCGCCGGCAAGGACAAGCCTGGCGCTGGCGGCGGCGCCGGCGGCGGACGCGCGACGACCGTTTCCCAGCTCGTGGTCGGGCAGCGTCCGTTCACGGATCGCATCGAGGTCCTGGGCGTCGCCAAGGGGCGACAGTCGGTGACCATCACCTCGAACACCGCCGAGCTGATCACGGCCGTCCATTTCTCGGACGGCCAGACCGTGTCGCGCGGCCAGGTGCTGGTCGAGTTGAAGGCCGACCAGGAGAACGCGGGCATCGCCGAGGCGCGCGCCAACCTGGCCCAGGCCGAGCGCAACTATCAGCGCTGGAAGACCCTGGCGGACAAGGGCATCGCCCCACGCGCCACGGCCGAGCAGTATCTGGCCGCGCTTGAGACCGCGCGCGCCGCCGTCAACTCGGCCCAGGCCCAGAAGCTGGACCGGGTGATCCGCGCGCCGTTCTCGGGCCGCGTCGGCATCTCGGATATCGCCCCCGGCGCCTTGATCAGCCCAGGGACGGCGATCGTCAGCCTGGACGACATCTCGGTGATCCGTGTCGATTTTTCGATCCCCGACCGATATCTGACGACCCTGCGCATCGGCTTGCCGATCATGGCGCGGCCGGACGCGCTGCCGGGCGAGTCGTTCCAGGGCCGGATCGCTCAGATCGACACCCGCATCGACCCGGCGACCCGCGCCATCAAGGCTCGCGCCGAATTCCCCAACGCCGACGGCCGCTTGCGGCCCGGCATGCTGGTCAAGGTGGGCATCGACCAGGGCGTGAGGACCTCCGTCGCCGTGCCCGAGACCGCGGTCCAGTTCGAAGGAACCCAGGCGTCCGTCTTCCTGATCACCAAGGGACCCAAGGGCCAGATCGCCCGCCAAACCAATGTCGAGACCGGCCTTGATCAGGGCGGTTATGTCGAAATCCGCTCGGGTCTGAAGCCCGGCGACAAGATCGTCGCCGACGGCCTCAATCGCATCCAGGACGGCGCTTCGGTCGGCTCGGGCCAGGGCAAGCCGGGTAACGGCGGCGGCGAGCGCAAGGCCCGCTGATGATCTCCGATCTTTCCGTCCGTCGCCCGGTTTTCGCCGCCGTCGCGGCGATCATCCTGTGCGTCATCGGTCTGGCCGCCTTCACCGGCCTGCCGATCCGCGAACTGCCCAACGTCGACCCGCCGGTCGTCTCGGTCTCCACCAGCTATCGCGGCGCCTCGGCCGAAGTCATCGAGGAGCGCATCACCCAGGTGATCGAGCGCCAGGTGGCGGGCATCCAGGGCATCGACCGGGTGAACTCGTCCTCGCGCGACGGCCGCTCGCAGATCAACATCACCTTCACCCTGGACCGCGACCTCGACGACGCGGCCAACGACGTGCGCGACGCCGTCAGCCGGGTGGCGTCGAACCTGCCCGATCAGGCCGATCCGCCGCAGATCGCCAAGGCCAACGCCGACAGCTCGCCGATCATCATCCTGAACCTGACCTCGTCGACCCTGTCGCCGCTGGAGCTGGCCGACTACGCAGACCGCTATCTGGTCGAGCGCATGTCGACGGTTCCGGGCGTGGCCCAGGCCGGTCTGAACGGTCAGCTCTACGCCATGCGGATCTGGCTCAACCCGGACGCCATGGCCGCGCGCGGCGTGACGGTGGACGACGTCGAGACGGCGCTGAACAGCGAGAACGTCGAGCTGCCCGCCGGTTCGCTGGAGAGCGCGGCCAAGGACTTCACGATCCGCGTCAGCCGCGCCTATTCGAAGCCCGAGGACTTCGCCCAGCTGCCCGTGCGCGCCGCCGACGCCAATGGCTTCGTCGTCCGCCTGGGCGAAGTGGCTCGCGTTGAGGAGGGGTCCAACGAGCGTCGCAAGATCTTCCGCGGCAACGGCCAGAACCAGGTCGGCATCTTCCTGACCCGTCAGTCGCAGGCCAACGACGTGGCGATCTCCAAGGTCGTCGACGAGGAAGTCAAGGCCATCAACCAGACGCTGCCGCCGGGCACCCAGCTGGTCAAGGCCGTGGATAACTCGGTCTTCACCGCCGAGGCCATCCACGAGGTCTGGATCACTATGGGCATCTCGGTGGCCCTGGTCGCCCTGGTGAACCTGGTGTTCCTGGGCAGCTGGCGGTCGGCCCTGATCCCGTCGATCGTGGCTCCGATCTGCATCCTCTCGACCTTTATCGTCCTGGCCCCGCTGGGCTTCTCGCTGAACCTACTGACGCTGCTGGCCCTGGTGCTGGCGGTCGGCCTGGTGGTCGACGACGCCATCGTCGTGGTCGAGAACATCCAGCGGCGGGTGGACGAGGGCGAACCCGCGCCGGTCGCGGCCCTTCGCGGCACGCGGCAGGTGTTCTTCGCCGTCGTGGCCACCACGGTCGTGCTGATCTCGGTGTTCGCCCCGCTGATGTTCCTGCCCGGCTATACGGGGCGCCTGTTCGTCGAGCTGGCGGTGGCGATCGCCGCGGCCGTCGGCTTCTCGGCCCTGCTGGCCTTCACCCTGTCGCCGATGCTGGCGTCCAAGCTGCTGAAGCCCGCCCATGGCGAGGGTTGGCTGGCGCGTCGGGTCGACTTCGCCATGGACAAGCTGCGCGACAGTTATCGCCATTCGCTGGACGTCTTGCTGGGCGCGCGGGCGGCGGGCTGGGCCACGGGTCTGGTGGTCCTGATCCTGGCCGGCGCGGCGACGGGCCTGTTCATCGCCCTGCCCAAGGAGATGGTGCCGGCCGAGGACCGCGGCCGCGTCGACGTCTCGATCAGCGGCCCCGAAGGCGCGGGCTTCGACTACACCATGCAGATCGCCAACCAGGTCGAGAAGGAACTGGCCAAGTATCGCGAGCAGGGCGTCGCCGATCGCACGATCATCGCCGTGCCGCGCTTTGGCCAGAGCCAGTTCAGCACCGGCAGCGGCGTGCTGGTGCTCAAGGACTGGGGCGAACGCGACAAGACCGCCGACGAGGTCGCGGCCGAACTGAACAGGACCTTGAGCAAGATCACCGGCGCGCGCGCCGTGGCCACCGTGCGCGGCGCCTTCCAGCGCGGCGCGGGCGGCGGCGGCACCAATGTCGACCTGATCGCGGTGGGCAACGACTATGTGCAACTGGCCAACTGGCTGAAGCCGATCCTGGCGGCCGCCCAGGACAACCCCGGCTTCTCGCGGCCGCGCATCGACTACGAGCCGACCTCGCCGCGCCTGTCGGTGCAGATCGATCGCGACAAGGCCGCCAGCCTGGGCGTGTCGACCCAGTCGATCGGCCGGGCGCTCGAGACCATGTTCGGCTCGCGTCGGGCCACGACCTACATCAAGAACGGCCAGGAATACGACGTGATCCTGCAGTCGGAGCTGGAGCAGCGTCGCAGCGTCGACAACCTCAACCAGCTGCAGGTTCGCACCAAGGCCGGAACGCTGGTGCCGCTGTCGACGGTGGTCACCACCGAGCTGCGGGGCGATACGCCCGACCGTCCGCGCGTGGACCGTCTGCGCTCGGTGACCTTGACCGCCCAGCTGGCGCCAGGCTTCACGGTCGAGGAGGCCGTGCGCTTCCTGGAGGCCCAGGCCGACGCCCGTCCGACGCCTGGCGTCAGCATCAAATGGGGCGGCCAGGCCAAGGACTATCTGGAGGCGTCCGGCGCGGTCGGCGTCGCCTTCGGCTTCGCGCTGCTGCTGGTCTTCCTGGTGCTGGCCGCGCAGTTCGAAAGCTGGATCCACCCGGCCGTGATCATGCTGACCGTCCCCCTGGCCGTGCTGGGCGGGCTGTTCGGCCTGCTGGTGATGGGCTCGACCATCAACACCTACAGCCAGATCGGCCTGATCATCCTGGTGGGCATCGCCGCCAAGAACGGCATCCTGATCGTCGAGTTCGCCAACCAGCTGCGCGACGAGGGCCTGAAGGTGCGCGAGGCGGTCATCGAGGCCGCGGCCCTGCGCCTACGCCCGATCGTCATGACCTCGATCGCCACGGCCATGGGCGCGCTGCCCCTGATGCTGTGGACGGGGGCCGGCGCGGGCAGCCGTCAGACCATCGGCTCGGTGATCTTCATGGGCGCGATCGTGGCCACGTTGCTGACGCTGTTCGTCGTGCCGGTGTTCTACAACCTGCTGGCGCGCTTCACGAAGTCGCCGGAATGGACCGCCCGTCAGATCGAGGACTACGAGGCCCGGGAGCGGGGCGAGAGCGACGTCACGCCGGCGTAAGGCTATCGAGCGCGTCGGGGTGACCGGCGCGCTCGAGCGGCGTCAGGGTCTTGGCCGGTCGATTTCGAGAACTTCCAGTCGCCAGAAGAGGCCGTCGCGCAGGGTGTAGCGATGGCGGACCATCAGGTCCGACCACAGCTTGCCCGCCAGGTTCCAGACGACCTGATTAGCCAGCACGACGATGCGGCCCTCGTCGTCCAGCTCCACCTTGACCGGCGTCATCTCGATCCGCAGCGCGCGATCATTATAGATCCAGTAGTCGCGGACAGCCTCGGGGCTGTCCAGCGTTCCGCCGCGCGTGAGGTCCGGCCATTCCAGATGCGGGTGCGCCAGGGCGCGAAACGCCGTGAAATCGCGCCGCTGGTTGGTGTCGTAGAGGCGCTCGACCCGCGCCTGGATGTCGGGCGGAGCCGGTTTCACGTCACGGCGCCGGTTTGTAGCCCGTCTCGACCTTCAGATAGGCGATCAGGTCCACCCGGTCCTGCGGGTTCTTGAGGCCCGCGAAGGTCATCTTGGTGCCCGGCATGAAGCCGCGCGGGTCGGCCAGCCACTTGTCCAGATGCTCGGCGTCCCAGGTGAAACCGGCGGCCTTCACGGCGTCGGAATAGCTGTAGCCGGGCTTGGAGCCCGCCTTGCGGCCGAAAACCCCGTAGAGGTTCGGGCCGGTCATGTCCGGACCGCCCTGCGTGATCGTGTGGCACGAGCGGCAGAGCGCGAACTTGCTCTGGCCGTTGGCGAGGTCGCCGGTGTTGTAGGGGGCGGGCAGGGCGGCCAGGGCCGCGGCCTTCTCGACGTCGGTCGGCGCGGCCGGAGCCGAGGCGGGGGCCGAGGCCGGCGCGTCCGCCGGCGCCTCCGAGGAGCTGCCGCCGTCCCTCGAGCAGGCGACCAGCGAGGCGGCGAGGAGGGCGAAGGCGGTCAGTTTCAGCGTGCGCATGAGGGTTCCCGACTGACGTTTCGCCGCGGGCTCTGCGACGCCGCGACGCATTCCAAAACCTTATAAAATCTGGGCCCCGGCCTTGTCACCTAACAAGGGTCCCTAACAGTCAAGCCTGCGACAATTGGCGATATCTATGTGATTCTCTAAGCGAAAAGTGAAATCGCAAACCGTGGGTTCGCACATAACCATTTGACGCTCGTTAACCATAAATCTTACCCCTTTTCCCACGGAGCGGGCTGGCTCCGGGCAGGGCTGGAAAACAAGATCATGGACTGGAGCGAAGAACGCACAGCGACCCTCAAGAAGCTGTGGCTGGAGGGTCTCAGCGCGAGCCAGGTCGCGCGGCAACTGGGCGGCGTCAGCCGCAGCGCGGTGATCGGCAAGGTGCACCGCCTGGGCATCACGGTCCGCGAGACGCCGGTTCGCCAGCGCGCTTCGTCCATCCGCGTTCCGTCGCGCATGGCCTCCCGCCAACGCCCCGTCCGCGAAGCGACTTCTGTCGCCCGTCCGGCCGCTGCGTTCGAACGGGTCGAGGAAGGTCTGCCGCCGACGTCCGGCATCCTGGGCCTGGGCGCTCATTCCTGCCGCTGGCCGATCGGCCACCCCGACAGCGAGGACTTCGGCTTCTGCGGTCGTCCCAAGGTCAGCGCCCGCGGCTCGTACTGCGAGCAGCACAGCCAGGGCGCCTTCCGCCGGGTCGGCTCGAACGAGGCCCTCGAAGCCTGGGCCCTGAAGGGCGTCAACGAAAAGCGTGTCCAGCCCATCCTGGGCTGAACCGACCCTGTTTCCTTTTCCCATTCCTTTCACGCACGATCGCCGAGACACCCCCATGAACATGGTCCTGATCGAGAACGTCGCCGGCAGCAGCCAAGTGATCACCATCATCGAGGAGTTCGCCGGTCACTCGGTGTCGCGCGACCTCAATCCTGGTGACCACGCCGAGATCCCGGTCAACCAGTTCAAGTCGATCACCGTGCGCGAGACCTATCCCGACGACTGGCTCACCCGCGGCCGCAACCGCAATCGCGCGGCGGTCGACGCCTGAGCCGGGAGCCCGTGTCTAGGGGTCAATTTCCCGCTTAAATTGAACGAAATGACCCCGCGAAGCCTTTCGCGGGGTTTTTCGTTTCCGTTTCGGCCGCGCTGATTGCGTGGGCGTTAACCTTGTGACAGACAGGGCGCCGCTTTGCGGGGGAGCAAAACGACTATGCGTGAGGGGGAAGAGCGCGCGGGGGTGGTAGAAGACCACGCTCTGCCGCTGCCGAGCTATCTGAGTTATCTACTCTACCAGACCGAGCAGCATCGCCGTGCGATGGCCGCGGACCTGCTATCGCGCCATGGGCTGAGTTTCCCGAAATGGGTGGCGATGATCTCGCTGCGCCGGTTCGGCGACCTGTCGATGACGCGGCTGGCCAAGCTGTCGGCCACGGACCGCACGACGCTGACCCGATCGATCGACAGCCTGATCGCCGATGGCCTGGTCCGCCGCGAGGCCTCGCCGGCCGATCGCCGCATCGTGGTCATCGGGCTGACCGACGCCGGTCGAGCCTTGCTCGCGAAGATCCGCGCCGAGATCCGCCCCCTGAACCAGGATGTCTGCGCCAACCTCACGCCCGAGGAGCAGGCCGCCATGACGCGCGGCTTGCAGAAGATGCTGGGCGGCCTGATCGCCGAGCCGGACTGGAAGGACGACGTCCTGGCGTTCAGCGCGCCGGCGCCGTTGGAGACGGCCTAGTCGTCGAACCGGACCCGGCCGCGTCCGGATTTCACCGTCCCGCGCTTTGCCTTGGTCTCCAGCCGCTTGAGCTTGCTGGAATAGGTCGGCTTGGTCGCCTTGCGCGGCTTGGGCTTTTCGGTGGCGCGGCGGATCAGGTCGACGAGACGCGCCTGGGCGTCCTGGCGGTTCATCTCCTGCGAGCGCGAACCCTGGGCGAACAGGATCAGCACGCCGTCCTGGGTCAGGCGGCTGCCGGCCAGCTTTTCCAGCCGCGTCTTCACATCCTCGGGCAGGGACGGGGAGTTGCGGACATCGAAGCGCAGCTCCAGCGCCGTCGAGGTCTTGTTGACGTGCTGGCCGCCGGGGCCCGAGGCGCGCGTGGCCTTCCAGACCAGCTCGTCCTCGTCGACCCGCAGCCAGGACGTGATCTCGATCATCTCGGAACCGCCCGCTTGGCCTTGACCACCAGCTGATCCAGCGCCTGCAGGAAGCGCGAGCGGTCGGCGTTGGCGAAGGCGGCGGGGCCCTTGGTGACCTCGCCCATCGAGCGCAGGTGCTCGCCGATCGAGCGCGAGGCCAGGGCCGAGCCGATCATGTCGTGGCTGAAGACGCGCCCGTTCGGGGCCACGGCCGCGCCGCCGGCCTTCAGCACGCGGTCTGCCAGGGGAATGTCGTTGGTCACCACCACGTCGCCGGGGCCGACGCGCTCGGCGATCCAGTCGTCGGCGATGTCGGGGCCGGCGTCGACCACGATCTGCTCGATGATCGGCGTGGCCGGCACGCGGATCCAGCTGTTGGACACCACGAAGGTCTTGAAGCCATGGCGGGCGGCGACCTTGTAGGCCTCGTCCTTCACGGGGCAGGCGTCGGCGTCGATGAAGAGCGTGGCGGCCATCGCGCGACCCGAGGAAAGAGAGTGGTGCCGGCTGAGGGGATCGAACCCCCGACCTTCGGTTTACAAAACCGCTGCACTACCGCTGTGCTAAGCCGGCATGGGTCTTTGACCCGAGGTCAGGGCTTATGCCGTTTGCCGGCGCGGACGGCAAGATGGCGCGATGGCGAAGATCGGCCAGCGCCGCAGGCCCCCACCTGACTTCGCGGGAGGGGGCGTGATCCCAATCCTCCCCCTAGCGGGGGAGGTGTCCGCGCAGCGGACGGAGGGGGAAGTGCTTGAAGCCCTGCCTCTTCCCCCTCCGTCGTCTCTTCGAGCCGACACCTCCCCCGCCGGGGGGAGGATTTTACGAGCGTTCACGGCGCTCTATGATCCGCGTATCCGGAATCGAATCCAATGATTCCAACCACTTCCCACTTTTACGCGCCGCTGTGTGATCCGCGTTGAAACCGCCGCCATACTCAGAGCTGTCCCCGTCGCGGGGGAGGGCGCTTGGATCCGGCCCAATGCGGCGGCGGGGGTAGGCTGAGCGGGGCCGCTTTCGGTTCCCGGCCGGTCCGAAGGTCGTCGCATCCTCGGAAGGGGATCGGCGGGCGATCGGGCGGCCGTCGGGATCCCATCGAAGGCGGGTCGACAGGGCGGTGATCGGTAAAGCCGCCTATCGTGGATCGCCGAGCTGGAGACGGTAGAGCCGATCCAGTTGG